>JALFJX010000020.1 GCA_022775905.1 Methanobrevibacter sp. | reverse complement strand
CACCACCATTATCCACATTCTTAGAACGGAAAGTAACATCATTACCATCAAAAATTGCTTTATTCACAGCAACATTACCTTCAGAGTAAATAGCACCACCACGAGTAACCGCAGTATTATTAATGAACTTCACACTGTTAACTATTAAAGAAGCACCATCCTCAACATAAACACCAGCACCTTTATCGGCATTACCATTTGATAAAATAATTTTATTCAAAGTTAATGTAGCTCCATCGACAACATTAAATATTCTAGAATATTTTGCAGCGTCAATTTTAGCTAAAATATCCTTATAATAATAGCCTGTGATAGTTAAATCCTTATTAATTAAAATACCATTAGCAAAATTATCTTTTTCTTCTTCTGTTTGAGTAATTTTAGATTTAACGATTTGTATTTCTCCACCATTAACCAAATTAATTAAATCATTTAATTGTGTAAAAGTAGTTAAACCATCCTTATAGAGAACACCATTATTATCAATCGCATAATCACCAAAATTATCAAAATTGGACGGATTGGATAAACTCAATCCTAATGTACCCTCATTATAAATTGCAGCATTACCATCGCCAATAACAGTAGCATTAATTAAAGTTAAAGTAATGCCTTTTGCAATATTGAACACCTTACCATTATTGGAAGTAATAGTATGACCAAGCATATCAATAGTTATGGATTTAGCAACAGTAATTCCATTTGCAAATGTTTCTTCTTCACTTGCCAATTTTGTAACATCACATGTTACCCTAATTTTAGAAGCACAATTATTAATTAAAGTTTGTAAATCCGCAAAAGAAGTAGGAGCATAATAAACAGTACCCGATTTCACAGAAGGAATTTCACCAGAACCAATATTAACATTACCATATAGAGCACAGAAAATTTCTGCATTCTCATTATCATTAACATTGATAGTACCTACAACATTTATAGCACTATTATTAAAAGAAGAACCAGAAATATCAGCAGCATTTTTAATATATAATCCATAAGAGCGAGAAGTATTATTGGTGAAATTTGAATCAATGACAGTTATTTGTTTATCACTATAAATTGCACCACCAAATCCTCCTCTATTATTTCTTTTTCCATTGAATGTCTCAGAATTAGATGCACTAGCTGTATTATTTATAAAAGTACAATCAACAAATTTAGCATTGGAATTTGAAACAGCACCACCATAAACAGCAGAATTATCTTCAAAAATACAATCTGAGACTACACATTCCCCAGCAGTTTCATATACTATACATAATGCACCACCATGAGCATTATTATCCTTTGTACTTCCAGTACCTTTAGCATTGTTTTCTTTAAAAGTACAATTGGATATAGTATAAGTTCCATCAACAATATCAATTGCACCTCCATTAAATGCAAAGTTATTCACAAAAGCAGTATTTCTTATATCCAATACACCTTTATCAAATAAAATAGCTCCACCATAAGATCCGCTATTGTTTGCAAAATAAGAATTAGTTATAATTACAGAACCATCATTATAGCTTGCTAAAGCAGCACTAGACAAATCACCTGCGTAATTTCCAGTTCCACCACGGTGCACGATATTTTTTAAGTTATTTGTAACTCTACAATCATCCATTATTATAGAACCGCCATCATTATAAATAGCAGCACCTCCCCAACCGTTAAAATGCCGGTCAGTTAAATCATTACCATCAAAAGTAGAGCTACTCACATATATGGAACTAGACTTAGCATTGTAAATCGCCCCACCACTTTCAGTAGCAGTATTATTTATTAATTGAGAATTAACAATGTTTAAAACTCCACCATCATTGTAAATTGCTCCACCTTTTTCATTATTACCATTAATTAAGGTTACACCAATTAAAGTCAAAGTGCAACCAGTATTCACCTTAAAAATTCCACCTTTTTTATCTGCATCAATTTTGTGATTGTTACCTATAATTGTAACATCTTTAGTAATTGACACATCACTATCTCCATCTACCCGTTTATAGTCGGAAGTTAAAATTAATGTACTTCCGTCATCATCGATAGAGTTTTGAAGTGAGGTGAAATCACCACTTCCATCATCAGCCAATACCTCCCCATCTGATGCTCCAATACCTACATCAGATTTCGGCAGTGCCAATTCAGGATCCAAATCCATGTCTGCTGCAGAAACAGCAGAAATCGACAATATCATTACTAAAAAGCAAAATAGTATACTAACCGATTTCTTCATAATTAACCACATTTTAATTTTTTTGAATATATATAAAAAAACAGCTAAGCTATTTTTAAAAAAAATTATATATACACACAATATTTATCTTAAACATAATATATAAACAATTTGGTATTTTTTAAATAATCTTCAACAATAATACCCTGCAATAGCCACTTATATTACAATATAACAAAAAATAGACAATCCTATTAGGAAAAAACAATATTTATACTAATTTATTTAATTTTAAATATAAATAGCGTTAATATATATTATAAAATATTATTAACAAGTGTTTATTTTTAAAAAGATAAATTAATAAAATACCCTCCACATATTATAATATCATGAGAATTATTTTAGCAGGAACCGGCAGTGCAGTTGGAAAAACCACAATCGCTACTGGAATAATGAAAGCTTTAAGTGAAAAATATAATGTTCAGCCATTTAAAGTTGGACCGGATTACATTGATCCATCTTACCATACATTAGCTACAGGAAATGTTTCAAGAAATCTTGACTCATTTTTTATGCAAGAAGGACAAGTCAGAGATTCCTATCTAAAAGGAATGAATGGAAAAGACATTGCCATTATCGAAGGAGTAAGGGGATTGTATGAAGGAATTGATTCTGTAAACGATATTGGAAGTACCGCTTCTGTTGCAAAATCATTGAAAGCACCAGTAATCTTAATTATCAATTCTAGAAGTTTAGTTAAAAGTGCAGCAGCAATTGTATTGGGTTTTAAAGCATTAGACCCCGAAATCAACATTGCAGGTGTTATTTTAAATAAAGTTAAAAACCAAGCACATTACGAAAAAACTAAAAGATCAATTGAAGAAATAACAAAGACAGAAGTTATTGGTGGAATCATACGTGATAACAATATTTCCATTGAACAAAGACATTTAGGTCTTGTTCCTGCTCGTGAAAGAGAAAATTCACTTAAATTCATTGATTTATGGTCTGAAGTTATTAAAAATTCAATTAATCTAGATAGATTAGTTGAAATTGCAAAGACTGCACCAGAAATCACATCAGACATTACTCCAATTTGGAATAAATTAAACAAACAACCTGTTAAAATAGGAGTTGCTTATGATGAAGTATTTAATTTCTACTATAAAGAAAATATTGAATCATTAGAAGCAAATAATGCTAAAATAGAATATTTCTCACCATTGAACGATGAGGAGTTACCTGATGTTGACGGATTGTACATTGGTGGAGGATATCCCGAACTATTCACCAAAGAACTTAATGCAAATCAGAATATGCTATCCCAAATCAAGAACTTTCACCTAGAAGATAGACCTATATTTGCCGAATGTGGTGGTTTAATGTACCTTATGAATTCCATCCATGAAGATGCAATGGTAAATGTATATCCTTACAAGTCAGTTTTAACAGATAGAGTACAAGCATTAAAGTACACAATAGCTGAAGTTAAAGAAGACAACATAATTTCTAAAAAAGGTGAAAAATTCCACGGACACGAGTTCCACTACTCAAAAGTTCTTGTAGATGACACAAATATTAAACACAAACTAGCATTCAACATATTGAGAGGAAAAGGAACTTACAATAACCAGGATGGATTCATGGAAAGAAATACACTTGCAAGTTATATCCACACCCATGTAGCTGCTATGCCTAACTTTGGTGGAAACCTATGCATTTCTTCATTGGAACTTGGAGGATAGAATGAATATTAAAAAGATTGATTTTTTTAACCCATTAATAGTTGTAGTTGCAATTATCATCTTTTTGGCAATGGGTTATGCAGGATCATTTGACTACAGATTTGAAGATCCACTAAAAATGAGCGTATTTTTGGTAGTCATTTCTGCAAGCATAATCTTTGCAGCAGGATTTTTAGTTGTGAATCATAAAATTACAGTTGAAAAAACCAAAACAATCAATTTCCTATCTGAAAAACTATTGGTCATTCTTGTTTTAATAGCTCTAGTATTGCAAGCTTTAAATATAGTATTAATTGGAGGAATTCCTCTTTTTAATAGTGTTTTAAAGTCAAATGCAACTACAAACATCTGGAGAATCGCTTATCCATTATTCCTGATAATGATAAACATCCTCCTTGCAAAATACTATGATAAAAAATACCTAATTTTAGTTGCTCTTGGAGCTTTAATATTTGGCCTCAACGGATATAGAACCTCAGTTTTAGGAATTTTAGGAAGTTCCTTTATTACACTTTATTATCTCGATAAAATATCCAGAAAAGTGGGAATCATATTTATTGCAGTAATGGTTCTAGGATTCATGGCAATAGGATATATTGCATCACAATCTATAGCAAATCAGCATTGGACATTGAATCCTGCTCAATTGATATTATACAGAGCAGCATTTACACTTGAAGTCTTTGAAAAAATAATTCCGCTTGCAGGAACAACAAATGGACACATATTAAGCATGATTTTTTCATCTGGAAGTCCCAGAACATTTGTTGGAGAATATGTCCTACATTATACAGTTTGTCTTACTTCAACAATATTCGGACCTGCAACACTTGACTTTGGATTTATAGGCCTTGCAGTTCAAATGCTATTTATGGGAATATTCTTAGGAATATTATATAAAATAAAAGAAGAAATTGGAGTTGGAATTTACTCCATTATTTTAACACACACATTAATTTGGATAGAAACCGGACCAACCGATATCATGATTTGGTTTTTATATTTACTTGGATTAATTTTAATAATTATTAATTGTAATTATATTAAATTAAACAAAAATTAATATAATTAAGATAATTAATGAAATAAAGAATATGAATGTTCCTTTAACTATGAAATCTCTATTTCTATCTGTGTAGAGAGATAAACCATATGAAAGGAGCAATGCCACAATCATCTCTACTAATCCACTTATTCCAGCATCTACTTTTAGTAGATTTCCTGCAACATATGAAATAATATATGAAACTGCTACAACTAAAATAATTAAAACTATTGGATTTTTAATTAATTTATTCAATAATGAACCTTCACCGAAAGCATTTTTTCTAGATTCATAATTATACAAGTTAGTTACACCACTAGTCAAACTGCCACGACTTGATTTTGAACCGCCTCTGTTTAAGATAGATGAAAATCCAGATTGTCTATCTTCATCAATTTGCCTATATAATGTATTTTTATAAACAGCAGGATTGCTATCTCTTCTGCTCATTAAATATTCCATATCTGAAGCATCGTAAGTATATTCAGGGTATTCTTCTTCAATATATTGGGATGCTCCTCCATCATAAGGAGTATTGTCCAATGTAGTCTGAGAAGTTCTATCTTGATATCTTTTAGCAAGTTCAAGTAAATTATCCCTATCAACTAATTTAATGTTTTTACGAAGAGCATAGTTCTTTGCTTGATCTGAAAAATAAGATGAAGAAACAATAGTAACTTTAGAAGCTTTAATACTTTGTTGAACTTCTTCCATTTCTCTTAATACATCGACTCCAATTCTAAAATCCTTATCATAGTTTTTACATGCTACAACAACACCAAAATCACCAATAGTAGTAGGTAAAATAGCATATATATCTATAACTTTCTGAGATGTTTTAAAATTCTTATAAACTTTAAAACCAGAGTCCTCCATTACTTTAGCTATAAAATTAATTAATTGTGGTTTTTCCAAGTTTCCACCCGTTGTGTTTTTTGCAGTTAATATTATAATTTATACAAAAGATTGTTATTAAACTTTTTTATATAGTCCTAAAAATATAAAATTATTTTAACAAGATTAAACTTTAATATAATTATGAAAGCACTATTAAGTAATGATGATGGAATAACCGCTTCAGGAATTCTGGCTTCAAAAAAAGCCATGGAAGATTTATGTGATACTTATGTTATTGCACCTGAAAGACAACAAAGTGGAATAGGTCATGCATTAACCCTATTCGAACCATTAAGAGTAAATGAACATGTTTTAAGGGACGGAAGTATTGGATATGGAATAAGTGGTACACCAACTGATGCAGTAACAATAGGCCTATTTGAAATAATGGATGAAAAACCAGACATAATGATTTCAGGAATAAACACCGGTTTCAATATTGGAAAAGCAGAGTTAACAACATCCGGAACATTAGGAGCTGCAATTGAAGCTGCAAGCTTCAGTATTCCAACAATTGCAATTTCACAGGAAGTAACCCAAGACGACATTAAATTTGAAAATGGGCAAGTAGAAGTAGATTTTAATTTTGCAGTTAAAATGCTTAATAAATTAGCAAAAATAGTATTAAAAAAAGGATTACCTGAAGGAATCGACTTATTGAATGTTAATGTTCCTGCAAACCCTTCAGATGATGAATTTGAAATTGTGACATTAGGAGATAGAATGTATTCACCAGTAGTCGAACAACGCTTAGATCCTCGTGGAAAACCATACTATTGGATAGATGGTGACCTCTACGAATTAAATAAACCTGGAAGCGATGGTTACGAATTGAAAGTGAAACAAAGAACTACAATAACACCTATAAAAATAGATCAAACTGGTGATATGAACTTAATAAGAGAATGGTTAAAATAAAATACTTATAAATTTAAATCTTTAAGTATTTTATCTCTTTCTTCTCTAAGTTGATTTAAAATCTTTTCATCAGTACATCCATCTCTTTTTAATTGAGCTATTGTACGAGTAATAGCTTCTAAATTACTTTCTAATTGATTAATTGCCATGGTATATAGTATAAATGTCAAACTATATAAATATGAAACATCAAAATAAAAGTAGAATAATCAAGGATTGAAAAAAATGAGTCAAGATAAAGATAATGTAAATAAAATGTTTAAACAATTTAAAAATAAATATGTAACTGTTGATTTAAGAGGAAACTATCAAAGTGAAGGAAAAATAATCGCGATTGACAATTACTTAAACATCATCCTTGAAAATGAAAATGGTTTAGAAACCGTCAAAGGCGGAAATATTATTTTTATTAGTGTAAAAGAAGAATAAAGTTATGAAATATTAACTTCAATACCTAATATTTCTTCTTCACCATTGTAAACATCCATTGCTATTTGAGCTGCACCAATAGCTCCAGATTCTTTTGAGATTACTTTTAAAGGATACTTATTTTTGAAATACTTATTAATTTCATCTTCGAAATTAAATGGTTCAGTTGCACTTCCAATAGAACCTGTAAGTACTATTCCTTCAATTTCGTTTTCACATACAACATCAAGACCTGCAATTTCCATTGCAACAGTCATAATTAAAGTGTCAATAGCTAATTTTGCTTTTTCATCCCCATTTCTATAGTTTTCCAAAAGGATATCTTTCATATTAGCTACTTTACCATCGATTCCAGCGATTTTGATTGCTCCAGCATGTGAAAAGCATTCATTTGCAGATCTTCTACCTTCATCAATATCTCTAATCATTTCAAGGTCAATAGGTCCATGAACAACACCCATAGCACCTAAACATGCATCAATTGCACCTTTAATTTTACCATCTTCAATTAGGATATCAACACTGTTAGATGAAATATCAGCAACAATAAAATTAGACCATCCAGTTTCTTTTAAACCATTATAACAAATGCTGACTTTTTCAGGACTAGCTTGATGAGAATAAGCTGCATTGAATAATTCATTTAAAGAAGTAGAATCTTTATGAAGACCTGGAATCATAATTGAATCAATATCAAGAGATTCTAATTCTGAGAATACTGAAGTTCCCCCTCCAGTAACTTTTCCAGCACCTTTAATTGATAAAATTCCCCTATCTTCAACTTTATTTGTTGGTAAGATCTGGTTTATTCCATCACCCATTGCATAGGTAATAGCCATTAATTTTACATCTTTTAAGTCTACACGTTTTGTTATTTCTTCAGTTGCAGAAACTAAACCTTTTTTACTTTCTTCCCTTCCGATTTTAAAAACTTCAAGCACTTCGCCTTCATCAGACATTATACAAAAAGAGATTCCAGTAGTTCCATGGTCCATTCCAATAAATACCACAATAACCACACTATAAAATAAATAATTAAATAAAAAAAATAGTAAAGGATTAAAAAGACTTAATCGTCTTTTTGTAATCCACAAGCTTTTCTTAATCTTTCACCGACAATTTCGATTTCTTTTTGACCTTCAGCAGCTCTCATTTCTTTTAAGTTAGCACCGTCGGTAGCATTTTCATCAGCAAATTGTTTTTTGAAAGTTCCATCTTGGATTTGTTTTAAAGCAGTTCTCATACCTTCTTTTGCTTCTTCAGTAATGATAGTTTTTCCCCTAGTTAAACCACCATATTCAGCGGTGTTACTTACATCATGCCACATTCCAGCAAAACCTTTTTCATAGATTAAATCTACAATGAGTTTTACTTCATGACAGGTTTCGAAGTAAGCGATTTCAGGTTGGTAACCAGCTTCAACTAAAGTTGTGAATCCTGCATTGATTAATTCAGTGATACCACCACATAAAACAGTTTGTTCACCGAATAAGTCAGTTTCAGTTTCTTCTTTGAAAGTAGTTTCTAAAACACCAGCTTTGGTTAAACCACATGCTTTTGCCATACCTAATGCAAGTTGTAATGCATCACCAGTTGCATCTCTTTCAACTGCAACTAATCCAGGAATACCGAATCCTTCTTCGTAGGTTCTTCTTACCATGGATCCAGGTCCTTTAGGTGCAAACATGACAATGTTTACATCATCAGCAGGGTCAATTAATCCGAAGTGGATGTTGTAACCGTGAGAGAATGAAATAGTGTTTCCAGATTCAACATAAGGTGCAATTTGTTCTTTGTAGACACCTTCTTGGATTTCATCAGGGAGTAAAATGTGAATAATATCAGCTTCTTTTGCTGCATCTTCGATAGTTTTTACAGTCATGCCATCTTCTTGAACTAAATTCCAAGAGCTTCCATTTTCTCTTACACCAACAATGACATTTGCTCCACTATCAGCCATATTTCTTGATTGTGCTCTTCCTTGAGAACCATATCCAATTACTGCAATGGTTTTTCCTTCAAGAGCATCTGTATTTACATCTGCATCGTAATACATTTTCATTTAAAATCATCTCTTTATGTTTTAATTAATTAAATAAAATTGAATTAGAATATTATAAAATATTCAATATTATATATTAATTTTTTAAATATATTAATGTTTAGATTATTATAAATCGAACTATTAAAAAAAATAGAAAATAGATGATTAGTAACCATCTACTAAAACTTTTAATTCACCAGTAACAATGTCAATAATAAGACCATGTACAGGTACATCAGGAATTAATGGGTGGTTTTTGATTTTTTCTACAACGTTTTTAACGTTTTCTTCTTCATCATCAAATCCGCCAATCCATTCAGCCAAATCATAATTATCGATGTCTTCTTCTTTAATGCCTCTTGCAAGCATTTTTTCTTTTAAAGCTTCAGCATCTGCACCTGCCATACCACATTCAGTATGACCAACTACTAATACTTCTTCAGCTCCGAGGTTGTATAAAGCTGCTCCAATTGATCTGATTGCATCTTCTCCAACGATGGAATTTCCTGCGTTTCTTACAATTTTAGCATCTCCTCTTTCAAGACCTAATGCAGGTTCAAAGAAGTCAATTAACCTACAATCCATACAAGTTAAGATAGCTAACTTTTTTTGTGCATGGTGAGACAATTCTACGCCTTCAAAGTTTTCAACAAATTTCTTATTATCTTCCAAAACATTTTCTAATATAGTCATTTTATACACCCCTAGCCATTGCAGTTAGGCCAGTTCTTGAAATCTTTTTGATTCCATAACCTTTTATTAAAGATATAAATGCATTGATTTTTCTTATATTTCCAGTGAGCTCAATCATTAATGTTTCTTCAGTAACATCAACAATATTTGCTCTGAAAATATCAGTATACTGTATTATTTCAGCTCTTGCTTTTTCATCAGGAACATGAACTTTAATAAGACATAATTCCCTTGCAACAGCAGTTTTAGTAATATCTTTAATCTTGATAACATCAACTAATTTATTTAGCTGTTTTGTGACTTGTTCGAGACCACATTCATCTGCATTAACAGTAATGACCATACGAGATAGTCCTTCTACTTCTGATACACCAACTGTAATACTGTCAATGTTAAAGCCTCTTCTATTAAATAATCCTGCAATTCTTTGTAAAACCCCTGGTTTATCTGCTACTAATGTGGAAATAATATGATATTGTCTATCCATTTAAATCACATCCTTTTCAAGTCTATATTCACCAATCATTTCGCTAATTCCAGCTCCAGGAGGAAGCATAGGTAATGCCTCTTCAGAATCAACTACAATATTCAATAACATTGGTTCATTATCTTTAATCGCTTTAGTTAAAACTTCTTTAGTTTCACCAGGTTTTTCTATTCTAGCTGCATTTACTCCAAAACTTTCTGCTAATTTAACAAAGTCAGGACTATTTCCAAGTAAAGTTTGAGAGTGTCTTCCATTGTATAATAAACTTTGCCATTGGTAAACCATTCCTAAGGTTCTATTTTCTAAAACAACAGCAATAACAGGTAAGTCATATTCACGGATGGTAGCCAATTCCTGACAAACCATTAAAAATCCACCATCACCATTGATTGATACAACAGGATCTTCTGGACAAGCTACTTTAGCACCAATAGCTGCAGGGAATCCGAATCCCATGGTTCCAAGTCCACCAGAAGATATGAATTTACGTGGTTTTTGGGTTTCAAAGAAATGTGCTGCCCACATTTGATTTTGACCTACATCAGTAGTTAAGATTGATTCAGGAGTCATAGCTTCTGCTATTTCTTTAATAACAGTTTGTGGTTTTAAAGGAACATCAGAATATGTTGTTCTTGGGCGTAATTCTTGTTTTTTATCTTTAATCATTTCAGCCCATTTATTTACATCATTAGAAACTTCATGACCACCTAAAAGGTCATTTAATGAAGACAATACATTACGTGCATCTCCTACAATCGGCAAATCCATTTCAACATTTTTACCAATTTCTGCAGGATCAATATCAATATGAATAACTTTGGTATCAGGGACAAAACTGTCTAATCTACCAGTTGTCCTGTCTGAGAATCTAATACCAATAGCAATTAATAAATCAGAATCATTAATATAATCATTAGAAACTTTTCTACCGTGCATACCAAGCATACCTAATGCTAAATCATCAGTTTCATCAATAGCACCTTTACCTAAAAGGGAAGTCATAACAGGTGCATTAATTGTATGTGCAAGTTTTTTTAACTCACAACATGCATTGGATATGATTACACCACCACCAGCCAATATCATTGGCTTTTTAGCTTCTTTAATCATTTCAAAAGCTTTTTTAATTTGTCTTATATTACCTTTAGTTGTTGGGTTGTAACCCGGTGTGTCAATTAATGAATCATCAAATTTAGTAAGTTCCGCTTCCTGAATATTTTTTGGAACATCAATAACAATAGGACCTGGCCTTCCACTAGAAGCTATTTCAAAACTAGATTTAATCATTGAAGGAATTAAATCTGGATTTTTAGGTTGGAAACAATGTTTAGTGATAGGCATGGTGATTCCAATAATATCTGCTTCTTGGAATGCATCATTTCCAATTAATTGAGTAGGAACTTGTCCAGTAATAGCCACTATTGGAGAAGAATCCATATATGCTGTAGCAATACCAGTTACAAGGTTTGTAGCACCTGGACCTGAAGTTGCCAAACACACACCCACACGACCTGAAGCTCTTGCATATCCATCTGCTGCATGAGCTGCGCTTTGTTCGTGTCTTACTAATATATGCTCCATATCTGCATCATATAACATGTCATAAAATGGTATGGTTTGTCCACCAGGGTAACCAAATATTGTTTTAACCCCCATATTTTTTAGGGATTCAATTATCGCTTCTCCGCCTCTCATTGTAAAAACCTTTTATCTATTATAATTTAAAATATGGGCATAAAAATATATATAATTATTGAAATAAATTTAATGTATCTAAATTGTGTTGATACTATGGCGATAACAAAATATATTTGTCACAGAAAACCTGAGAGAAGTTTCCATATCCATGGTCATCAGTTCCCAGTTTGTGCAAGATGTACCGGATTCTATACCGGACTGCTTGTTTATTTGATCTATACTTTGATTTACAAACACGGTTATGACCTAAACATGTTGATAATCTCAATAATTTTAATGATTCCTGTGGCAATTGATGGTTTCACACAATATTTTGGCCTCAGAGAAAGTACAAATAATTTAAGATTTATAACAGGTTTTATAGGCGGAATAGGACTAATAATATTCTTAAAAATAATTATAAGGTGGATTTTATATGTTTTGTAGAAATTGTGGTGAAGAAAATCCCGAAGAAGCAATATTTTGTAGAAATTGCGGAACTAAATTAAAAGAAGAAGAAATTAAAAAAGCAACTGTAATTGAAACACCAATACAGCAAAATAACAATTATAACAATCAACAAACAACCACAAAAACCTCCAAGAAAAATGACGGATCAGATTGGATTAGTTGCTGTTTATGTTTAGTTGGAATTTTTATTATCTTTGCAATAATAGGATCAATATAAAAAAAGAGTAAAAGTTGAAAGAATTTAATCTTTCATGTAATAATATAATACAGCCTTTTGAGCATGCATTCTGTTTTCTGCTTCATCAAAAATAACGGATTGTGGTCCATCAATAACTTCAGCAGTTACTTCCTGACCTCTGATTGCAGGTAAACAGTGCATGAAGATAGCTCCATCATTTGCTATACTCATTAAGTCAGAATTAACTTGGAACGGAGCAAAATCAATTTCTCTTTGTTTTGCTTCAGCTTCATCACCCATACTTACCCAAACATCAGTATATACTACATCAACATTTTCAAGTGCAACACCAATATCATCACTTACAATAATTTCAGTATTGTTTTCAGCTGCATACTCTTTTGCAGTTTTTAAGATATCTTCAGAAGGTTCATAACCTTTTGGACAAGCAACAGACATATTCATTCCAAGGAGAGGGGCAATTAATAAAAGGGAGTTACATACGTTGTTTCCATCTCCAACAAAACAGATCTTTTTACCTTCCCAATCACCTAAATGTTCTTTGATTGTTAACATGTCAGCTAATGCTTGGCAAGGATGCTCTAAATTGGTTAATCCACTAATAACAGGAACATCAGAATGTTTAGCTAATTCAATTACATCATCATGTTCAATAGCACGAATCATTATTCCATCAACAAAACGGCTTAAAACTTTTGCAGTATCTGAAATTGGTTCTCCCCTACCCATTTGTAAATCATTAGAAGATAAAAATATTGCCCTTCCACCTAACTGATACATTCCAACATCAAAAGAAACCCTAGTTCTGGTTGATGATTTTTGGAAAATCATTGCTAATACTTTATCTTTGAGTGGTTTTTCTTCCATTTCGCCTGCTTTAATTTTAGAAGCTAAATCTAAAATATACTTAACATCATCTTTAATGTCTGTAACTGATAATAAACTATCCATTAAAATCCCCTTTTATAATAGTAAAATAATCTATTTATTAATAATATATATTAAAGTTATCTATTCATTCCATTTTAAATCTAATATCTCTAATTGTAGATATTACAGGAACCAATAAGAACAAATAAATAAAATTACTTGAAACATTGAAATTTAAAAGACTAACAACAATTGTTAAAGCCATTATCATTCCAAAAGTCTTATAAACATAATTTCGCTCTTTTTTAGAAGGAGTATTTTCAAGAAAATGCATTGAATTCGCATAACGATACATTAACAAAAATGAAAATATTGTCAATATAATATTAATTCCAAAAATAACCTCAGATAAAAAGAAATGAGAGTAATGTCCAATTATTGAAGTTGTAAATGGAACAAAAGATATGCAAATTAAGAATAAGATGTTCAACCATAAATATGGAATATTAAGATTATTTAATTTAATAAATTCTTGATGATAAATCCAAAAGGAACTCAGTAAAACAAAACTAACAATTGTAACTCCAATATTTGGAGCTAAACTTAAGAAAAATGATACAAATGTAGAATAATTTGCAATTTGTAATTCTGGAAGTGCAATACCAAATACCAAAAGAGTCATTACCATTCCAAATATTCCATCAGTAAGACCCATCAATCTTCCAGGATCAATATCAATATTTTTCTCTAAAGCTTGTTTGAAACGTTGATAAAAGCTTAATCCTTCATTAAATCTATTTAATTTTTCAACATCAAAATTATCTTCAGTTATATTATATTTATTAACTAAATAAGAAGCAAACTTATTCAACTTTTCTACTTCTTCTTCAGATTGAGCATTTTCTTTTAAATACTCTAATTTTTCAGATAATTCTGCTTTTATTTCATCCAAGTCTTTAGATTTATTATCCATAAAATCAAAAAAAAGAAAAAAGAAATTTAGTTTAAAATTTCTTTCATGTGTTCAACACGTTTGTTAACAAGTGCAGTTGTACCGACATCTTTTCTGTGGTAAACATTACCTTTAACAAATCCGCATGCTTCTTCAGCTATTTTTTCAGCTTCTTCGATAGATTCACCGCTAGCTACGATACCTAATGCTCTTGAACCAGACAAGTGAATTCCATCATCTTCAGCAGATACTGCTGCATAGAATACTTTAGCCCCTAATTTTTCAATAGCTTCTTCATCCACTTCAACTAATTCTCCAGCGAATTCAGTTTCAGGATATCCATCAGGTACGATGTATTTACATACGCTAGCTTTATCTTCAAATTCAACTTTATCTAATGTACCATCAACAATTGCTTGACATACATCAACTAATGGAGTTTTAAGTAATGGTAAAACGTTCATTGCTTCTGGATCTCCGAATCTTGCATTGTATTCAATAAGCTTAGGTCCATCAGCAGTTAACATGAATTGACCATATAAGATACCTTTGTATGGTTCTGCTTCTTCAGCAATAGCTTTTAAAGTAGATTCCATGATTTTTACAGCTGCATCATAGTCTTCTTGAGTTAAAAATGGTAATAATCCGCCAACATCAGAGTATGAACCCATACCACCAGTGATTGCACCTACATCTCCTTCAAATGCATGAGGATGATCTTGAGCTGCAGGCATTGGAGCCAAGTGTTCTCCATCACAGAATGCTTGGATAGTAAATTCTTCACCGATTAATCTTTCTTCAATAATTACTTGAGCAAATCCACCCATTACATTATCAATTACTTCACATGAGTATTCTTTTGCTTCTTCATTATCTTTTAAGTGGTCACCGACAATTTTTACTCCTTTACCACCATTTAAACCAACAGGTTTTACTACGACATCTCTGTCAAATTCATCTAAAAATTCAGAAACATCAGCAGAATTATCAAATACTTTGTAGACAAGTGATCCTTCGATTTCATAATCTTCAAAGAGTTTTCTCATGAATGATTTATCAGTTTCAATTCTTGCTGCACTTTGAGTTGGTCCAACACAGCTAATTCCATTTTTTTGAAGTTCATCCACAATTCCTTTTCCGAGAGGAGCTTCAGGACCAATAAATGCAATGTCAATGTCATTTTCAACAGCATATGCTGCTACTTTTTCAACTTCTCCTTCATTGCCTTGTTTAAATTCAGCAATTTTGGACATACCAGGGTTTACCTTACTCATGTAACAGTATAACTCCACATCATCTTTTAAAGCATCAGCAATAGCATGTTCACGAGCACCAGTTCCAACAACTAAAACTTTCATAATATAGTCTCCTATTAGTTTATATTTATGTCAGTGAAAATATTTATATATTAACAATTGCATATACAAGTGTATAATTGCATATGCAAGAGTGAGAGGAAAAGTATATGGAAAAAAATTCAAATATAGAAATGATTACAGGAGACCCTAAAAAGGCAATCAACAAATTATCAGTACCAATCATTGCCAGTATGTTTTTAATCTTTACAAACAACATTATTGACAGTGTTTGGGTAGCAGGACTTGGTGCAGACCCATTAGCTGCACTTGGATATGTAACACCATTATTTATGGTTCTTATAGGAATTGGAAACGGAATAGGTGCCGGTGGTAACTCATTAATTTCACGTTACATTGGAGCTGAAAATAGAGCATCAGCAAATAATGCTGCAATACATAATCTAATTTTAGGAATAATATTGTCAATAGCTGTTTCAGCAATTTTACTTACATCTTTAAAACCATTACTCATAGTCATGGGAGCTGAAGCTGTTTTAAGCTATGCAATGGAATATGGAGTTGTAATTTTTGCATTTTCATTTGCAATGTTACTTCCACCAATTTTTGGAGGAGCATTTAGAGCAGAAGGAGATGTTAAAAGAGCAACAATACCACTTGCAATCGCAGCGATAACCAATATGATTATTGACCCAATTTTCATCTATATATTAAATTTAGGAGTTGCAGGTGCAGCATGTGCAACCGTTATTGCACATATTTTTGCAGTAGCTTCAATGCTTTACTGGATGTTTATTAAAAAGGACACATATCTTAAATATAATCATGAAAGCTTTAAAAATGATTTAACAATGTATAAAGATATTTTAGTTGTTGGTATTCCAGCTAGTTTAGAACAATTAATCTTATCTGCATTAACAATTGTTGTTAATTTCATGCTTACACTTGTTTCAGGACCAGTAGCAGTAGCTGTTTATACCGCAGGCTGGAGAATAATAAACATTGGAATGCTTCCAGCAATTGGAGTTGGAACTGCAGCAATATCCGTTTCAGGAGTTGCATTTGGAGCTCGCAAATATGAAAATTTAAGAGTGACTGCAAGATATGCAGTAAAAGTAGCATTAATAGCTTCAATTATTGTTTGCATCATTTTAAACATTTTTGCAAATCAAATTGCATACATTTTCTCATATTCTGCAAGCAGTGCTCAATTAGAACCATTAATTGCAAGTTTCTTACAGATTATGTGTTTATTCATCTTATATGTACCATTTGGAGCAAGTGCAGGAAATGTATTCCAAGGTGTTGGAAAAGGAACAATATCCTTCCTGTTAACAACATTTAGGGAATTTGTTCTCGTGTTAATATTTGCATATGTACTTGGATTTACATTCCATATGGGAGAAATAGGAATTTACTACGGAATGCTTTTAGGTGGAGGAATTGGATCTTTAATATGTTATGCATGTATTGAACTATATATCAATAAATTAATTAAAAACAGGGATCACAATGTTTCAGGATAAGAAACCAGCAGCAGCATACATTTCACTACTTCACAGAGAACATGCAAAATACATCAACGAGCATGTGAAAGAAGAAGACCTGAGTTTTGGTCTTCATCCTCTTTTAATTATAATCTATGAACAAGAAGGAATAAATCAAGAGAAACTAGCAGAAATCTTACATTTAAATGAAAGCACAATTACAAGAAACCTTAAAAAACTTGAAGACAAAGGATTTATTGAACGGGTTAAAGACAAAAGAAAAAAAATTATGAAAGTAACACCCAAAGGTAAAAAAACCGCACAAAAAGTTATAGATTACGATTATGAATGGGAAGAAGAATTTAAACATAATTTTACAGAAGAAGAATACAATGATTTCTTAAAATCACTTGAAACAATTTGTGAGGAATTATTATGAACCAAACAATAAACGACTTAAAAACCAGAAGAAGTATCAGAAAATTCAAAGATGAGCAAATATCAGACGAAGATTTAAAAACAATTTTAGAAACAGGAACTTATGCACCAACCGCAAGAGGAATGCAATCCCTAAGATTGTTGTAATTCAAAACCCAGAAACAATTAAAGAATTATCTGCATGGAACAGAAGCTATTTCCCTGTTGATGTACCTGAAGACATGGACCCATTCTATGGAGCTAAAACAATATTAATCGTTTTAGCAGATGGAAAAATGCCAACATTTGTTGAAGATGGAGTTAGCGTATTAACCGTTCTTGTCAATGCAGCTCATGCAATTGGTGTTGGATCTTGCTGGATTCACAGAGCACGTGATGAATTTGCATCTGAAAAAGGAAAAGAGTTACTTAAAAAATGGGGAATTTCTGAAACCTATGAAGGAATTGGCCATGTAGCTCTTGGTTATCCTGATATGGAAGCACCAGAACCATTACCTAGAAAAGAAGATTACATCCACTATGTGGATTAATTTTTTTATTTTTTTTAAAATTAAAAAAAAGATGAGTTAATTAACCCATCTACATTTTTTCAGGTGCACATACACCTAAAATATCTAAAGCGTTTTTAATTGTAGTTTTAGCTCTGTCAACTAAAATTAATCTGGTGTCTTCCACATCAGATCCAATTACTTGTTCTGATTTGTAGAATTTATTAAATGAACCAGCTAAATCTTGACAGTATTGTGTTACATTGTGAACTCTTTGTTTGTTAGCACAATCTTCAACAACTTGTGGGAATTTAGCAATTTGTCTAATTAAATCTTGTTCATTTTCATTAGGTACCCAGTCATCGCTGACAGTTAAAGCAGAAATGTCTTTAGCAGATTTTGAGAGTAATTTGCATGCTCTT
>JALFJX010000019.1 GCA_022775905.1 Methanobrevibacter sp. | reverse complement strand
ATTGCCTAAAGAAAAAGGTGGTTTAGATGGAGAATGTGTATTCATTGATACAGAAAACACTTTCAGACCTGAAAGGGTAGAACAAATCGCAGATGCATTTGGGCTTGACCATGAAGAAGTCTTAAGAAAAATTCACATTGCAAGAGCATTCAACTCTTCTCACCAAATCTTGATGGCTGAAAAGATCAATGAATTGATTCAAAGTGGTGTTAATGTAAGATTGGTCATTGTTGACTCCCTTATGGCACACTTCAGAGCAGAATATGTTGGAAGAGAATCCTTAGCTGTAAGACAACAAAAATTAAACCAACACTTACACTCACTTCAACAAATTGCTAATACTTACAATGTTGCTGTATTTATTACAAACCAAGTTCAAGCTAAACCGGATTCATTCTTTGGAAGTCCGACAAAAGCAATCGGTGGTCACGTTTTAGGACACGCATCCACTTACAGAATTTGGCTTAAAAAAGGTTTGGCTGGAAAAAGAATTGCACGTTTAGTAGATTCACCTCATTTACCTGAAGGTGAATGTGTATTTAAAATTACAAGTGAAGGTATTGTTAGCTAATTGTTAACAATTTCTTATTTTTTATAAATTTTATTCATTTTATTTTGATTTTTTTCTCTTTTTTTGGTTTTTTCATTAATTTTAAATACTATTAAAGTTAATTAATTGTTATGGATGCTATAGCTATTACTATTTTTTCAATTATAATAATGATTGGATTAGGTTATGTTCTCAAAAGAATTGACTTTTTATCCAAAAAAGATATGGATCCATTTAATAAAATAGTAATATATATCTTAATGCCATGTATGATATTCAATGCAATTTATAATGCAGATTTATCATCACTTCCGAAATTGAGTGTATTGCCTTTTATTATTTTGGCTTCATCTATTGTCACAGGAATAATTTCATATTTCATTTTAAAAAGATTAGATATGGATGATAAACAAATATGGAGTGTATTGGTCACTGTAATGATTGCTAATACTGCTTTTATGGGTTATCCAGTTACATTAGGTATCTATGGACAAACCGGATTTTTAAGAGCAATATTTTGTGATATGGCGACATTATGTATGTTCTTATTGTTATCTTTTGTTTTAATTTTAAAATTTGGGGGAACAATTAAGACTGCTATTAGAAAAATTGCACTTTTCCCACCTTTATGGGCTGTTGTTTTAGGTTTACTTTTTAATTTATTACATATTCCAATTGGTGATGTTTGTGAATATACAGTTAATTATTTAGGTCAAGGTGCTATTCCTTTAATCATGATTACCTTAGGGTTATCTATTGACTTTTCAGCATTAGCTAGAAGTAAAGCAATGATTGTCTTTACATCAATCATGAAATTAGCATTTTTCCCGTTAGTTGCATTTATTCTTGCAACAAAATTAGGTTTAGTTGATTTACAGTATAATGTTTCAATTATAGAAGCTGCAATGCCTTCAGGAATGATGTCATTGTTACTTGCAATTACCTATAAATTGGATTATGAATTGACTTCAGATTGTATATTGATCAACACTGTAATCTCTTTGATTACACTCCCAATTATTATTTCATTGTTGTAGTTAAAAATTGAAACATTTTTTAACTACTATTCTTTTATTTTTTATAAAAACTGTCATTTTTTATTTATTTGACTTAATTAACTTAATTTATTCTTTATTTTATTTTTTACATTTATTTATCCCGTATATTATTTTATCATATATAAACTTTACTCCAAGTTTTTTATAGAAATGTTTATAAGTGTGTATTTACTACATAAATATATCTAATACTATGTAAAATTTTTATAGTCTATTTTTAAAAAATTGCAATTTTTTATATATATTAGATATTTTTCACGACTTGTACAAGGTGAATTATATGGCAGAAGAAAAAAGAGATAATAACGAAGAATTAAGGATCGGTGTTTACGTCTGTCACTGTGGTGTAAACGTTGGTGGAGTTGTAGACTGTCCTACCGTAGCAGAATACGCTAAAGCATTACCAAATGTAGTTCACGCAACTGACTACAAATACATGTGTTCTGACCCAGGTCAAGCTATGATCCAAGAAGACATCAAAGAGAAAAACTTAAACAGAATTGTTGTTGCAGCATGTTCCCCTCGTCTTCACGAACCTACTTTCCGTAGATGTGTAGAAGAAGCAGGATTAAACAAATTCTTATTTGAATTTGCTAACTTAAGAGAACAAGACTCTTGGGTACACATGAACGAACCTGAAGCAGCTACCGAAAAAGCTAAAGATTTAGTACGTATGGCTGTTGCAAAAGCAAGATTACTCGAACCATTAGAAGCTACCAAAGTAGCAGTAGATAACAAAGCTTTAGTTATCGGTGGTGGAGTATGTGGTATTCAAACCGCATTAGATTTAGGTGATATGGGATTCAAAACCTACATGGTAGAAAGAAACCCAACCATTGGTGGAAGAATGGGACAATTAGATAAAACTTTCCCTACTCTTGACTGTTCAATGTGTATTTTAGCACCTAAAATGGTAGACTGTGCAAAACACGAAAACATCGAATTAATTTCCTACGCAGAAGTAAAAGAAGTAGACGGATACATCGGAAACTTCACTGTAAAAGTAGAGAAAAAAGCAAGATATGTTGACGAAGATCTTTGTACTGGATGTGGAGCTTGTGTGGAAGCTTGTCCTATCGAAATACCTAACTACTACGACGAAGGTGTAGGTATGGTAAAAGCTGCATACATCCCATTCCCTCAAGCTGTACCATTATGTGCAACTATTGACAAAGATTACTGTATCGAATGTATGTTATGTACTCAAGCATGTGGTCCTGACGCAATCGACCACAACCAAGAAGCTACTGAAATCGAATTAGAAGTTGGTACTATTGTAGCAGCTATCGGTTACGACCCATTCGACCCATCCGGAATTTACCAATACGGATACGGACGTTACACTAACGTAATTACCGCTATGGAAATCGAAAGGATGATTAACGCATCCGGTCCTACTGGTGGACACGTAATCAAACCTTCCGATGGTATTGAACCTAAACGTGTAGCATTCATCCACTGTGTCGGTTCCAGAGATGAAACTATCGGTAAACCTTACTGTTCCAGAGTATGTTGTATGTACTCCATGAAAAACGCTCAATTATGTATTGACCACGAACCTGATACTGAAGTAACTTGTTACTACATGGATATCCGTGCATTCGGTAAAGGATACGAAGAGTTCTACAAAACATCTCAAGAAAAATATGGAATTGAATTTATCAGAGGTAAACCAGCTCAAATCCTCGAAAACGACGATTTAACCTTAACTATCAGAGCAGAAGATACTTTACTAGGTAAAGTAACTGAATACACTTACGATTTAGTTGTATTAAGTGTAGGTCTCGAACACGCTGCAGGATCTGACGAACTCAGACAAACCTTAGGTGTTTCCAAATCTGCAGACGGATTCTACATGGAAGCTCACCCTAAACTCAGACCTGTTGACACCTTAACTGATGGTGTTTACATTGCTGGTGTAGCACAAGGTCCTAAAGATATTCCTGACTCCGTAGCTCAAGGTTCAGCTGCAGCATCCAGAGCAGCTATCCCAATGGCACAAGGAGAAGTAGAAATCGAACCTATTATTGCATCCAACGATGAAGCTATTTGTGGTGCTTGCCAAGTATGTGTAGAATTATGCCCATACGGTGCTATCGGTATCGCAACTGGTGTAGGTGGAAAAGAATTTGCACAAATTAACTCCGCATTATGTAAAGGATGTGGTACTTGTGTAGGTGCATGTCCATCTGGTGCAATGAACCAACAACACTTCAAAACCGAGCAAATTATGGCACAAATCAGTGCTGCTCTTGAAGACATAGGTAAATAGATTTAGAGATTTATTCTCTATTTCTTTTTTTTATTTTTTTTGACTAATGGTAATGTTTTTAATTTAACTTTTTTTCGTAATTTTATATTTTATAATTTTTATTAATCGACTTTTTCAAAAACTTTGTTGATTTGAAATTTTTTGATGAAATTGGTTTGGAATTTTTTATTTTGTCTAAAAATAGTTAAATTTAATAAATAAGTGGAGTAAAAGTTTTTATCATGCTAAACCAAAAAACAAATACCCCAAATAGCATTTTAGATGTTAAACAATATATTTTGCGATTCCAATGATGGATTAGTGCTTTCCGACCCTCGTTTTGTGAAAATTTTTAATTCCTGTCAAAAAGTTTTAAAATCTTTTGATTTAAGCTTTAAGAAGGATGTTCCTTATTTTAAAATGAGTTTGGCTAGATGCCCATATTGCGGAACTCGTCATGTTGTTAAATATGGTTTTACAAAAAGAACATTAGTGTTTAAAGAAATTGGTAAAATAAAGGTGAAAGTTCAGCGCTATATTTGTAAACGTTGTGGTAAAACCTTTCAAACTGATTTAACAAGTCTTGTTGATAAAAACAGCAATTTTACGAATGAATTGAAAAGTGAATCAGAACATTTAATTTCAGATTACCTGGGAAGCTTAAAAAATGTTTGTAAATCATTTAAAAAATTCTTTGGAATCACAGTTTTCACATCAAACAATTGAAAATTGGCTTTTTGTTAATGAAAACATTTTTAGAATTTGATTTAGGGCGTTGCTCGGGTTATTATGTCTTTGATGTAGAATGGCTAAAAATCAACGAAGAATGGAAATATCGTCACACATT
>JALFJX010000018.1 GCA_022775905.1 Methanobrevibacter sp. | reverse complement strand
TTGCAATATAAGTTTTTCTAAATAAAAATAAAATAGTTTAACTAAACGTTTAAAAAATAAAATAGAATAATTTCCAATAAGAAAACAAGTTACTATTAAATTATACAAAAAATATCTAAAACAATCTAGTTTGTGTGTCAATATGACACTTCCCATTGTTGAACCATGATATGTTGCATTGTCATTAACATCAACATTACCTCCAATTCTTTTAAATCTTGCAACAGTAACACGATTGTTTGATAAACTACTTCCAGAGGCAACTGTTGTAAATAATGAAGTTGGAGAGCTTCCATCAAGGCTTGGAACAAATCTAGCTCTGAGAAATCTTCCACCATCTGTTGAGTCATTGTTGATGCTTAAACCGGAGTAGTTCATGAAAAATTGTGAGTATTTATCAGAGTTTGCATCAAACATTAACACCTCATTACCCGTTGTTAAAGTGCTTGAGAATGTTGTTGAAGTATCATGAACATCCAGCAATAGCTTTGTAGTTTGTGAAATCTGACTGACAGGAACTCTGACTAGAATGGCTACCGGTTGAGATCCATAAGATGGAATGTATAATACCTGGCATTCAGTATTGTTTTTGGTTTTGATCTTTAGATTCTTCAAATCACTTCTGAAATAATTGGAATATGAACTGCTTGCTAAATTATCCAAAAAGATATAATCATAGCCGGATGAATAGCTACCGCTCCTTTGGTTGTAATTGCTCATGACAATATTGATTTGTAATTTTTTCTGCAATGTCATGATTTATATTTTATTATCCTTTTTATATAAATTATATAATAAAAAAAGTAATATTGACATTGACATTAACGATTCAATATTCGGATTTTGTTTTTCCCCTACACATTGATATATATGCACGGGTTGAAACAGAAACAACATTAACAATAGCTTCCGTTAATGTAAGACTTGCTTTAGATAATTAAAACTAGAAAAATACTTTTGATTTAAATAACAGTAACATTAACATTAACAATAGCAAAACCAGAACTTGAATTGACATTAACATTACCGTTTGGAGATTTAAAAGTTGTTTTCACTTGCACTGAGATATATATGCAAGGGTTGAGATTGAATTGATATTAACAATGCTTGCCGTTAATGTGAAATAGCTTTTAGGAAATTGAATTAAAAAAAGAAAATTGGATGATTATTTCATCAAGCGTTTTGAAAATACAGAATGGATAATTATCTCTTATTATCCCTTCATGACATCGACAAGTTGTTTTTCAAACTGCATAGCCTCAGCATATAGGTCATTCAGTATGCAGATTATTTCTTCATCAGTTGATTTGCTAACATCGACGCGCTTTGTAGAAAATGGAACCCTCCATTTCCAATTTTTCAGCATCCTCCGTGGAGGAAAATGCTCTGTGATTACTTCACAAATCTCCTTTAAATCATCTGGGATATTCTCAGCACTAAGAGCCATTTTAAGGTACAATTCTCCATTATCTTCATTAGCAATTTCATAAAAGTAATGGTTTTTTGTTCCCCAACCGCTTCTGGCATCCTTAGCGTCAGGAAGAATCTCACTCATAACATCTGTGGTGAATCGGGTGTAAAGTTTACCGCAGCGGTCTTGATCGAGATGTATTTCTCCAGCCCCATCCTTTAAACTAGCCCAACTCATTATAATCGCAGCCACATGATCTCTTGCATCCACATTCTCGCCATCTGATAGAATATTAATGCCTGGAATGTTCTCTTCAGTTATTTCCGGAGGTATATCCCTTCCATCGTTTACAAAAGAAATATGGAGCAGATCTTCTTTCTGTTTTGTGTCTTCAAATTTGAAATCCCAGCGAGTTTCCATGAATGATAGGAGTTTCATTCCCCTGTCATAAATGTGTTTTGCATCCCAGGAATCTTCTTTGGATATTTCAACTTCACAATGGCAGCCATTTGAATATCCTCTGGCCTTCTTGTCATCAAAACAGTCATTTTGTAGCTTTGAATTGATACTCTGAGATAGTGGCAACAAATTACCTAACGATGCAGACAAAGTCTTTATTTCTTCTTGCGTGAACTGTCTGAAGTTGTTACTCCAGCATAGTTTTGTTGGTGTCTGAGGCAAAATATGCTCTACCGTAATTTTGTCCTTTACAACCTTTGTCAAATCAGCCCATGATAACTTGTCGTACTTATACTTTGATGCCAATGAATACTCATACTCGAAAAGAAAATAGCGAAGATATCTCCAACTATAAAAACCATCATACGAGATAAACAGTTTGTTTATTTTTGTAAGGAAAGATCTCACATCGTTCCCTGTATTTTCATTTGTTGTATTTGTGAGATCTTCTGTCACATCAGAAAGCGACATATTTCCCATATACACTTCGCGGGTTTTACGGTAATAATCGCTACTCTTATAGGTGGATTGAGATCTTCCCATACGGAATGTGATAAATATGAATCTTTCCACCGCCTTATAGAAAGCGATTCTTTCATCTTTGGAATATTCAAGCCTTGGAATCAATGAAACAGCAACAATAGGTCTGAAGTATGCTATACCAATACGATTCAATTTCTCTATCCACACCTGCTCTTCTTCTGTTATATCTGAGCATTGTTCCGGATAGAAAGTATAATACCAATACTCCGCAGTCTCTTTGAGACTGTTCACATAATCTAGTATTTCTTCAGGTTGTAGGAACTCGTCTGTCATTTTCGATGATGAATATACTTCCATGTCATCGTCATCGTCCTGCTGAACAGACATTAAAAATGTAGGCTCCTCTTCATCGGGATCAACTTCGATGATGTTCTCAAAAATGGATTTATGCGAAAACTTTCTTAATAGGAATGTGATGTAGTCATCTCCACGCTTTCTGGAATATTTATAATAAATGATCCAGTGAGCTCTGAGGAATTCATCATCGGAAAGCAAATTATTCTCATTTCTTCCGAGTTGATAGTACACCTCACTCCATGTCTCATTAATACGTTCTCTCAAGGCAATTTTGTTTGTTTCATCAAATATATCGCTTGAGTATAATGTAGTCAAATAAATAAGGCGATTTTTCAAAAGCTCGAGATTAGTCAGTCTCTTGCCTCTGTTGTTCATAGTCTCGAAAGCGACAAACACGTCATAGTCATCTTTTATTTCATGGATATTGAACATGAGCTTCAATGTGAGTTTCCGATACAAATCATTAATTCCTTCTATTCCTTTTTTCTCGTAATATGCCTGAAGTTCCTTCCCAAAGAACTCTTTGGCATCCTTAAGATTCTTTGTATAATAAGTCTCTTTGATAGTGCCACCATACTCCTGACCGAGCACTTTGTATTTTAGATATTCTGCACTCGGATTGTCGTTTTCATAACCGAACATATATGTGATGATAAGGTTCTCTGGCGGTCGTTTCCTGCTAATGTATTTTGCTTTGATTTCTCTTATATTATCAAATCCAAGATATATCTCATCATCGCTTTTGCCGTTATTATCCGACAATTTGCATGTGAATTCGATAATTTCATTAAGCATTATCACAAAGGTTGTAAGCCTCTGTTGCCCATCAACAATGTGGTATGCATCAAATCCACTATCAAGGAGCCATGAGTCATCATTGCCCAGTTTCCTGCTTTCTTCCTGATTCAGTTTCTTTAGTGATAGAAGTCCAGTATAGTGGTATCTATCAGACTGAAGGTTAACTATGTCTTCCCAAAAATCACGAAGTTGTTGGCCTTGCCATGCATATCCTCGTTGATAGTCAGGTATTCTGAATATCCTCTTATTAAATATTTGGGATAGTGATTGTAATTCGCTCATTTTATAACCCAACTTTTACTTCAATTTAAATTCTTTCTTTGCAACTTTTAATCCAGATAAATATTATTTTTTCTTCTTATACTTAATTAATTTATGTTTAAGATGATTATATTCTGGGGGCATTTACAATGATATCCCAACCGAATTCAACATTAACATTAACGATACCATATTTGGAACTTGAATTCTTTTACCCTGCGATATATGCACGGGTTGAGCCAAGTTTGTTTTTCGATATTGTGGATGTTAATGTCAGCACCACATCACCAAATTAAAGTTTAGAAAATTAGTTTTGATTACATTAACAGTACTGTTGAGGATTTGCCCAAACCAGAGCAACCTTGCCATACCCATATTATAAGCGAGCCAATTCGCCCAGGCCGACCCCCACGCCGGAGCGTAAGCGGAGGCGTGTGTGGAGAGGCCTGGGTGAATAGAATTGGCGAGCAATACTATGGGGAGGAACCGACCCTCGCCGGTCGGTTCCGTAAGTCATCAATGAATAAAAAGTGTTTATCGTGAGCAGCATTACCATTATATGCAGTCCGACCTTTAGGTCGGACTGGATGCCTTGAGCGATAGCGAAAGGCCAATACTATAGACCTAACAATAATAACTTTGTCAGAGCCGAGGAATAGGGGCTTGCCTCTATTCCGAGTTTATGGATTTGAAGATTTTAATTTGATAAAATTTTAGGAACCGACCCTCGCCGGTCGGTTCCGAATGTTGGAACCTGAACACACTTAGTTTATTATAATTAGCATTAACTATTATGTTCCGTCCGAGCGTAAGCGAGGACTGGACGCCTTGAGCGATAGCGAAAGGCCAATACTATAGACCTAGCAATAATAGCTTTGTCAAATTTAAGGAACAGGGGCTTGCCCCTGTTCCGGGGTTAAGTTTTGTAAACATTTGTTTGTCGACTCCGAGGAATGGGGGCTTGTCCCCCATTCCGAGTCGCTAATAGAGCAAATGAAGTAAATTCGGTATTGGCATTCGTGGGTAATTAAAGGGGGGCTTGTTCCCCCTTAATTAGGCATTAAGGGTTTCAATGCACGATTTGCCCCACTAGGTGAAATATGAATATTAATGGAGAGTGAAACACATCAAAACACTCTCCACAACTAACAACGAGCAATTCAATGAAGAAATATAGCTCCGGTGGAAAAGTAAGAAAACACCATCATAGCTAGATCCTAGTTCTATTGAATCCCATATCCTTTAGAATTTTATTATATTCCTCACGAGTCGTAAAGGAAGGTACATCCTCATCTCCAGTGCTGCCGGTTTCGCCGACTTCACCTGCCTCACCGGAGTTGGATGGGTTTCTTCCTCCAGGTGTTGAACCATCATTACTAGCTTCAATTTTAATTCTTCTCTCAGCTAGCTTTTCCATTAATTCCATATCAACATCACCAGACAATAGCTTATCAATTATCTCCTTATCCTGCTGATTCTCATTATAATTAAAGTTGTACTTAGCTTCGTACTCTTTAATTTTCCTTTCATTTTCAGCTTTTCTCAGTTCAGATAATTCCTTTAAGATATCATCTTTACTATCAATGAATTCCTTATTCTCTTCAATAGCTTTTTTAATCTCTTCATATTTTTCAGACTCTTCTTTTAAAGTTTTAATCTATTCCTGAAGCTTTCCAATTTCAGCATCCTTACCTTGCAATTTCTCTAATAATAAACTTGTAGCTACATTAGCGTCTTTGCTTGGAGGCTGAGGCTGTGGCTGCGGTTGAGGAACAGGTTCAGGATTTCCAGCATCTCCAGCATCTCCAGCTATATCAGAATTCAACAGGGTAATTTTTCTAGGGCTTTTGGTTACACCAACATCTATCAAACTCATAGTATCAATTCCAAATGAATCTCCATTATCTTTCAATAAGACATCAACTTTAGGAGAAAGGCCTTTTCCTTCCATATCAAGTTCATCAGGGATTTCAATGAATAGCTTTCCTTTTTCATAGCTTATGTCATTTCCAATGCCAATATAGATCTTATCGTGTTCTTCGGTTAGCGGAATTCCTCCACGATAGTTTTCAGCTATTAGCTTTAGATCGTCTTCAGTCCATTCAACAGGTTTAGTTAACCTTTCATCCAAGTCCGAATAGTCATATGATCCAACTTCAAAAAGTTCATGTCTCATTATTATCACATTTTTATTATATTAATTATTATATATTTTATTATATTTTTTATATAAATCTTTATTATATTTCTACACCATTATCATTTAAAATCCTCTCACCAACCGGCTGCTCCTCTTCAAAGTTACTGAGATAATTCTTATAGATTTCATCACCTTCAGAAGACAATTCCATAATGTATCTTAATACATCATCTCTTGAATAGCTGAAGTAAAAATCTAAAGTTTCATTAATGCCCATTAACTCTAATTGACGATTTAATAGTTCATTACAATACTTTAACACCCATTTCTGGTCATTAGCCACATTAACAATAAAACCTGTAATAGCTGAATCGTTAATGTATTCAGCAACGTTCTGATTAGACTTTTCATTACCTGCCTGTGACTGAGGAGTTACAAAAGTTCTCAAAATATTATTTCTAAAGATTTCAGTTTGCCTTGTATAATCTGACTGATAGTTATTTCCCCCAAGTATTTTAGATTCAATTCCTGGAGGTACAATAGCCACATTACTGCCAGCAGTTGTACCATAATCAGCATATAAATTTTCTTTTGCAGTGGATGACAGCTCAGTGATGTATGGCTGGCCGTTAGCATCCATTGCAGGTTTAACTTCAATAATATTATCCTTATTAATTCTCTCCACCTGGTTTCTTTCAAGGTTGCATTTGTGATAGATATCATCCAAGCAGTTTAAGATAATACTTTGAGCTTCACAGTAGATTTCATTGTACATGAAGTTAATAACCTCTTCAGGTTCATACTTAACCGTTAATGTTCCCTCTTCAACGCTAACATAATTATTGAACTCTTCAGGAGATCCGTTAACAATATCTTTAGGCATCTCATACAGGAATAACTGGACTTCATTATCGTCATTGAATTCTTTTTTTAATCCATAGCCGTGTGCACCGATTTCTAAAAATATTGGTTTGATGTATTTGCCAATTTTTTTATCCCATCTCTCTACAGGTTTAATTAATCCCTCCCCATCAACCATTCCACCCTGCAGGATGTTTTTAGCGACTTGACTGATGTCAATTTTTCGAGCCCATAAAATCAAAGTCAGTTTCTGCTCTTGAGATAACTTATTTTCCTTATCTACAAGTACAATATTAACATTAGCTTTATCAATTCTATTTTTCAAAATACCTGAAGTGTACCCGTCAAGTTTAACAGCATATCGTGCATTAGCTATTGTTTTATTAATTACTGGTAGAAGTGCATCCGGCAAGTCAAGACCAGTATTTATTCCATCAGTTCTAGGCTGCCGTTCATTCTCTCCCCAATAGCTGCGCTTGGTGTTGTACTGTTCCACACGATTATTCAATAATCTAGTTTTAATATAATCAGTAATCCCCATGATTATCATTTCCAATAATTATTATATTATTTATTATATTTTTTATATAAAATAAGTAATAAAATTAATGGAACAATATAATGTATGAGAAAATATAGAACTGATTTAGCAAGTATTAAAAGAATTAACCAATAAAGAAATTATTAAAGACATTAACAAATTAGAAGTGATTAAATGAAAGTATATTCCTTTTCAATTAATAATATGATTTATCATTTACCCCCTAATTTTCCAAAATTTGAAAATGAGCTTTTAGATAAGATTAATGACATCATAGCTGTTGAAGATAAAGATTTAGCAATGAAATTTTTGGATATAGGTTTTACAGACCAGATTATGCCCCGAGACATTGATGGCAACAATCCATACGTAAGAATATTAACCAATGAAGAAGCAGATGAATTAATAACTGCCTGGAAGAGATATGCTAAAAAACATCCAGAAGCATTGCCTAATTATGATTTATATAAATTATAGGTTATTATTTCATACAATATGAAATAAAAGATATTCAAAGAAACAGAAATAAAAAAATAGTTAAGATTAATTAATAATCCCCCTAATAAAAAATAAATACATTGTTTAAAGATTAGTTATTTAGTCTCTTTTAGCTTCTTTTATTTTATCAATAAAAATCAGCAAATCTGAATCTAGTGGATTTATTTCACTTGCATTCATAGCATATTCCATAGCTTTGTCATATTCCTGTAATTCATAATATATCTCACCAGTAGTGAACCATGCTCTGAAGTTATTCGGATCAAGAGAAAGTGCTTTATCACAACAATCCAAACCTTTTTCGAACTCACCTATATTTAAATAAGCATCCCCTAAATTATTCCAGGTCATTGAATTTTTAGGTTCAATTCTTTTGGCCTGATTTAAATATTTAATAGCATTATCATAATCTTTTAAATGTATTAAATATAAAGTTCCTTTTAATGCGTAAGCATAGTCATCATTAGGTTCCAATATCATTGCTTCATCATAACAGGCCATTGCCTCATTATATTTTCCCAATTTTTCATAAGCCATTCCTTTAGTACATATTGACCTAATATATAATGGATTTAAATCAAATGCTTTGTCCAATATTTCAATAGCTTCATCACACCTATTTAAATCAATCAATACTCTGCCTTTCAGATACCAAAGAAGAGATTCGGCAGAATTTAATTCAATTGCATTATCTAAGCATTCAATTGATTCTTCAAGTTTTCCATTTTTAATCAAATCATTTGCTTTGCCGAACCAATATTTAAAATCCTTGTTATCTGAATTATTATCTAATTCATCATAGAAGGGCTGTTTTCCAACTTTCCAAACTGTAGTGAACTCATCAATTTCTTCAACAAGTTCAAACTCAGTTTCAGGAGCAATAATTGTATCAAACACATCTTTACTTACGATTCCTCCAAGATACAAAATCTTTTTGTTTTTAGGAATCAAAATTATGTTTGTATATTTTAGTTCTTTTTGAAAATAAGGAAAAGAACTTGCCTTAAATGGAATATTGGGTGCAAACAATCCATTAATAGCTTGTTTTTTCATATAGTTATCATTATCTCTAAAAACAACTTTGATATTTTGAGGAGTTGCTATGGATTGAGTTTTTAAAAGATGTATGAGTTTGTCCATAGCTTCCTTTTGCTCAGCAGATATTTCATTAAACAAAGCTAAAAAAGAACTAAAAGGAATTTGAATAAGCAAGTCAGTAAAAGGATTAATGGCAACTAAAGAATACCTATCGGAGTCTTTTAACATTTTTACTAAATCACTCATGAATATTGCGATAGTTGAGCTTTGAAGCCCTGTGCTTTCTAATAATTCATTACTTGTAAATAAAGGAACTGCTCTTTCATTTCCTTGTAATTTAATATAATTTATATCAAAACCAACTTGACCATCTGGTACAAATATTTCCCCAGGATGATTATTTTCAAGTGCATCATGCATATTTTGACCGAAGACAACAGGCATGAACAGTTGTGATTTTTTAAGTAATTCATGGAACTCTTCCCGTTTTCCAGGACCTATAAAACCTTCATCCATATCTTTTATTAATTCTTCCAATCTAGAATTATCCACAATAGTTTGTCTTTTTAATTCTTCCAATTTATCATCAGGAATTTTCATATTAATTACTCCCCAATAATTATTATTTAATCACTACAATTACTTTTATAAAGGCCAATAGATTTTTGTTAGCGGAATCAGACTTCTTGCATCATTGTCAAAATTATCATAATATTGTATGACGAATTTAACTAATCTGTCCAAGTCCATTAGTATTATAGGTATTTCTGACCTTTCTGCTTCATATTTGGCATCAGTGGTGAATCCCCCAGTTGATACATATATTCCTCGGTTGGTTTTCTTTAATGCTCCTTTAAAGCTTCTGATAGCTTGTGAACCCATTGAAGTATTTGGTCTATGTTTTACTTCAACAAGAATGACTGGATCTTCTAAACCTAAACCATCTGGTGAAGCCACAATATCTCTTCCACGGTCAGCACCTCTTGGTGAAACAATAGTCTTGTAACCCATTGCACGGAGCAAGCCTGCAACCAAATCCTGCATTTCATAAGAATCCAATTTATTAACTTTATCTTTAATGAATTCAATAGATTTATCTTTAATATCTTCTTTTAAAATAGAAACATCCTCATGTTCACTTCCTTCCTCATCTTCTCCAGCTGCTGGTTTTTTATTATTGAGAACATCAAGAATATCTTTTCTAGCTTCATCATTAATATTGAATAATGTAGATATTGCACCTAAAGTATTTTTAGTTGAAACTGATAGATTATCTCTAGAGACTTCACCTAACCATTTAACATCACGAGTATCATTGTGTCCTCCAATATAATCTATATCTTCATCTTCCAAATCAGTACTATAATAATAATCTGAAGTTATCTCCCCAACCAGATATTTACGGCTGGATGGATTATAAGATAAAACATAATCTCCTTTTTTAATCATATGTCTGAATTTGATTACTTGTGAAGAAGCAATGCCTAAGCTATATTTGCTCTCATCAGGATATGTCTCCTGCATAAGTCTTTTAATATCATCAGAACTTTTATCTTCAAGGTCACCAAGACCCCAACCAAGGGCAACAATATTTCTCTTTTCAAATTCATCTATAAGAAAAGCATCTTTTCCCGCTCTAACCATCCACATATTTTTCATGACAAAATCACCTATAGAATATACCTTATTAAATTAAAAAAAATTATTTTAATAATATGTTATTAATAAATTATGTTAGTTTATAAATTTATAATTAATGTGGAAATTAATTAATCTTAAAATTAATGCAAATTTAAAAATCAAATAAAGTTGTCTGTTTTGGCTCAATATATCTTATTACTTCAGTATCAATTAGCTTATCACTTTCTTTTAGGTGTCCAAGCAATAATGGTGATTTCTCATCATGCAACTTTATAACATTCTTAGGAATGTCCGGTTTTCGATTTGCGTAGCAATATTTACACTCACTTAAACAGGAATTATATGCTCCAATATCTCTTGATGGAATGCAATGACAGTTTTCTCTAATTCCACTAGCTTTAACATCTTTATAAACTACATCATGTGCCTGTTCTAATATTTCTTGAGTTGTACATCCTGCAGCATCTATACCATATTTTTCATAGCTTTCATTTGTTGCACATGTTTGAGTATAAAGATTATACTTCTCAGATATCTCACCTATTCCTTTCAATAGCCTCACTTTATCATCATCAGTGAGTGGAATTATTTCAGGCATGTTCTCTTCAACTTTTTTGTACATGTCCACAAAGCTGAAGATGCATCGGTAAACCAGCGGTGAAATTTCTGAAGCCATATACTCAAATGTTTCCAGATGTTTTTCAACTGTGTATTTTTCTGTCAGCAGTATCGGATCGTATCTCCAGAGAATCTTATTCCTACCGACAATATCCGATAGTCTTTCCAACGTTTTAATAGATTGATTTATTGTTGGAACTTTAGGTTCTATATCCTTGCCGTATGCAGTAATCGTGTAGTTGCACAGAATATTGTATTTTTCATCAATGCCACCTATATGTTCCAGTATAGGTTTGTAGTTTTTGGAACAAAACAACAAGCAATCTACATCTTTAGGTTTCAAACTTAACTTATACACATTTTCTCTTGCAAATGGATTTCTTGAATATGCGTATCCTTCACGAATCCTGTTCAGTAGCCATGGGGTGTAGTAGTTCACTATGTCTGTTCTTCCGCCAACATTTATTATCATTTTATCACTTACTATTTTTGATGATAATCACTTTTTTTATTTGTGTTTTGGCCAGTCTTATGCAGTCAATTCTGACAAATAAATTTTGTTCAACACAACATAATTATTTCTGAATAACCATAGTCATTTTAATATATTGTCTGAATATATGTTAAAATTCTACCATTTGAACGAATTTCCAAAACTTTAATTATTGAGGAAAATAAAATTAGTATCTGTAGTGAGAAAAAAGTAGTAGATAATTTCTATACTATTTGCATAGCAATATTTGCATCCGTGAAGGCATGTATTATATGCTCCAATATCCCTTCCAAATATGCAATTACACTCACGAATTCTATATTTTCCGTTAGGTATATTCAAATTTTTATCAATTGCATTCTCAATTACTTCTTGAGTCATGCATCCACTTGAGTCAAATCCAAATTGGTCCAGCAATGTCCCTTCAACACAAGTTTTCATTTTGATATTATGATCTTTTGCAACTTTTGAAAATTCACAACCAATAGTTAACATTACATCTTTTGTGACTTCGTTAGCTTCTGGAAAATTTCTCAACACTTTCTGATATAAATCAATGAAACTTATTGTGCAATCATTTGTATAATCACCAAGTTCATCTGCCATCTTAGCAAATGTCTCAATATGAAAATCCAAATCATATTTTTCAGAGATAAAAATTGGATCATATCTCCAGGATACTTTTTTAATTCCCAAATGATTTGAAAGCTCTTTAAAAGATTTCATTACACTTTTAAAATCAGGTACATTAGGTTCTATGTCCTTACCATAAGGAGTTATTGTAACAAACCAGTATTGCCTGAATTTATCCAAATTTTCAATATTTTTAAGTAGAGGTTTTGGATTTTTAGTACAAAAGCACAAACAGTCAATAATTTTAGAATCCAATGGATATTTGTAAATATCATCATTATAAGGATTACGAGTACAGACAAATCCTTCATCAACTCTGTTCAAGAACCATTTACTAAAAAAAGCTGGGATATCAGTTCTGGAACCTGTATTAATTATCATAAAAAAAGAAAAGTAAAAAGAGATTATAAATCTCTTCCGAAAATATGTACAGCTGCAGTACCACCAGTACCTCCAATGTTGTGAGTCATACCGATTTCTGCACCGTCTACTTGACGACCACCAGCTTCTCCTCTAAGTTGCCATACTACTTCAGCAGCTTGAGCAATACCAGTTGCACCTAATGGGTGTCCACGTGCTTTAAGACCACCGGATGTGTTGATTGGGAAGTCACCATCAATTTCAGTTTGTCCTTCTTCAATAGCAATTCCACCTTTACCTTTTTCAGCAAATCCTAAGTCTTCTACAGCTAAAAGTCCGTTGATTGAGAAACAATCGTGAACTTCAGTTAAGTCAATGTCTTTTTGAGTAACTCCAGCCATATCGTAAGCTTTTCTGGATGCAACTTTAGTAGCTTCAATAGTAGTTAAATCTTTTCTATCATGTAAAGTTAAGGTTCCAGAAGCTTGTGCGGAAGCTTTTACATAAATTGGAGTGTCAGTGTATTTTTTAGCATCTTCTGCAGGTACCATAATAACAGCTGCTGCTCCGTCAGATACAGGAGAACAGTCAAATAATGTTAACGGATCTGCAACCATAGTAGCATTTAAAACTTTATCCACAGTAATTTCAAATGGGAATTGTGCATTTGGGTTTTTAGATGCATTTTTATGGTTTATTACTGAAAATTGTGCTAATTGTTCACGAGTAGTACCATATTCATACATGTGTCTTTTAGCAATCATTGCATATAATGATGGGAAAGTAGCTCCTTGTTGTGCTTCCCATTCTTTATCAGATGCAGTAGCGATAGCTGGAGTAGCATCAACGACATCAGTCATTTTTTCTACACCTGCAGAAATTACTACATCGTGGAATCCTGATGCAACAGCCATGATTCCTTGTCTTAAAGCTAAACCACCAGATGCACAAGCAGCTTCAACTCTTGTGGTTGGAATTGGGTTAAGACCAACGTGGTCAGAAATAAGAGCCGCAATGTGTTCTTGTTCTACGAAAAGTCCAGAGGACATGTTTCCAACGAACATTGCTTCAATATCTGCACCATCCATTTCAGCATCAACTAAAGCTTTTACTCCAGCTTCAGCAATTAAATCTCTAAATGATGAATCCCATAATTCACCGAATTTTGTTTGTGAAACTCCTACAATAGCAACATCTCTCATATTCAAGCCCCCTTACATTTTAATTTTACCTTTGAATTTAGCATATACAGCGTAATCAACATAGGTTTTTTTGCTGATAATATCTTCTGTTTTTGGAGCTAATTCTCTTCTTTCTTCAATTTCATCTTTGACAGTAATACTGAAACCATCACTTCCAGCACCTGATCCATATGAGATAACGAATATTTTATCTCCAGGTTCAGCAACATCTAAAATGTTGGATAATGCTAATGGTACAGCACCTGAGTAAGTGTTTCCAATATTAGGAGTGAGTAATCCTCTTTCAATTTGTTCTGAGGAGAATCCTAATTTTTTACCAGCCCTTAAGTAAAATTTACCGTTAGGTTGGTGGAAACATGCATAATCATAATCTTCAGGAGTAGTGTTTGTTTCATCAAGTAACATTTTAGCAGCGCTTAAAACATGTTTAAAGTAAGCTGGTTCTCCAGTGAAACGTCCACCGTGAGATGGGTAAGGTTCACCTTCTCTTCTGTAAAAATCAGGAGTATCTGTTGTAAAACTGCAAGTGTGTTCAATATCAGCAATTGTGTTATCATTACCAATAATGTAAGCAGCACCACCAGCAGATGCGGTGTATTCTAAAGCATCACCAGGTGCACCTTGAGAAGTATCAGCACCAATAGCCAAAGCATAATCAACCATACCTGATTTAACAAGTCCCATAGACATTTGAATACCTGCAGTTCCTGCTTTACAAGCAAATTCTAAATCAGCAGCAGTTAACTTTGGAGTTGCACAAACCGCTTCAGCAACAATAGAAGCAGTCGGTTTTACTGCATAAGGATGTGATTCTGAACCAACATAAACAGCACCAATATCTTTTGGATCAATTTGAGCTCTTGCTAGAGCATATCTAGCAGCAGTAACTGCAATGGTTGCAGTGTCTTCGTCAGGAGAAGGTACGGATTTTTCATTAACAACTAATCCTCTTGATAAAGCAACAGGATCATCTCCCCATACTTTAGCAATTTCTTCTACTTTAATTCTATATGAGGGAACATGTGCCCCATATCCTACTATTCCTACCATTAAATCACCATAAAATAATAATATTAAGAAATTATAAATTTAATTTAATTAATGATATTATCTATTTATTCTTATATAAAATTAACTAAATATATAGTATTTTTTTAAACAAAATAAGAATTTTTAAAAAAAGAATTTATATAAAAGGTGCAGTCGCCGGGATTCGAACCCGGGTTGTAGGCTTGGAAGGCCCAAGTAATAACCAGACTATACCACGACTGCAAGTAAAGTGCGGCGTCCGGGATTTGAACCCGGGTCTCTAACGTGGCAGGCTAGAGTCTTAACCAGGCTGGACTAACACCGCATGTAACTAACAACATACATAGATTTGTTTTAATAGTATATATAGTTTTCTATTTCCTATTGATAATTTGATTAATAATCATTTTATCTTCAGAATCAACTGTCCTAATCAAGATGATGACCGCAAAGTATACAACAACTGAAACTACCATAGCAACCCATAAATTCAAATTAAGGACATATAAAACAATTCCAAGAACTGCTGATGCAAATACTATTTTCAATATGTCATAAACAAAATGTTTATCTGGAAGTTGATCTATCTTCCTAATCATATACATTTCCAATACCAAAATCAATATTTCACTTAAAACTGTTGCAAATGATGCACCATAAACTGAATATTTTGGAATTAAAATCAAGTTTAAAACAACATTAAAAACAGCTGCAATGGAATATATTTTAGTAACAGAATACTCCTTGTGAGATGCATTTAAAACTAATGAACAAGCCCCATTGATAAATAAAAATACTACTGTCCAAATCAATACCTGCAAAACACCACCCGCAGCCATGAATTCAGAACCATAAATTCCAATTAAATCATAGCCATAAAATGTAGTAAATACAGCTATTGGAAGAGTTACCAATGTCAAATATTTCATTGATTTTATAAAACTCATATTCAATAAATCTTTTTCACCAACAAACAGTTTACTCATTACAGGGAAAACTGCTGCTGTGTATATTGAATAGAACAAATTCAATACATTGATTAATTTATATGCTGAATTATAAAGACCAGTATCATAAGTTGAAGCAAATTGAGTAATCATCACCACATCAATGGAATAATAAATGATATAAAATATACCGGCCAATGCAAAAGGAATACCAGCCTTTATTAAAACCTTATAAAAATTAAAATCAAAGGTTAATTTTGGTTTGATAATATGTTTTCTCATTGCATAATATGCATACAACATTCCAAATATATTAGCAAAGATATAAGCAAAAGTAATACCAAGCAATCCCCAATCAGTTAAAACAACAAGCACAATGAATACAAATGTCAATACATTAAAAACAATATTTGTAATAGCCTGATATTTCATCTTCTCATGAGCCTGAAAAGATGCAAAGAAGATATCATCAATTGTCTTAATAAAGTATTCAAATGCAAATAATAAACAGATTCCAATTACATAACGACTCCATCCAAGGACAAGAGTGGTTAAAAAGATTAATGTAAAATAGATTATGGCTAAAAATATCTTTAAAGACAAAGTGTTGTTTACATACTTATCCTCATTTTCAAAATCAGTTGATATTGACCTTACAATATAAGTACTGATACCAAATGTTGCAAATACACCAAATAAAGTTGAAAGGGAAACTGCAGTACCGAAAACACCATAATCAGATGGTCCAAGATACCTTGCAGTTAAAATTGTCCAAACAAAAGCCAAAACGCTAGTCAATAGTTGAGATATCATCAACCAACTCATATTAGCAAAAATTGTCTTTACTTTATTAGCCATTATATTACCTTAAATTTTTCTTGCAGTTACACAGATCCAATCGTTTTCATCATTTAAATAAGCTTTGAAGTCTGTAAAACCAGTTTGTTCTAGTGAATCTTTTAAAACTTCTTCAGAATAGATTTTCATATCTAAAAGTTCAACTAAATCATCGTATTTTTCCATTTCTCCTTCTCTGTACACTGCTTCATTACAGAAGAATACCAAACCATCTTTTTTAAGAACTCTGTTAACTTCTTTCAAATCATTGATAAAATCCGGCCAGAAGTAAATAGTTTCAAAACCAGTTACAATATCAAATGTTTCATCATAAAAAGGCATTTCAGAAACGGAACCCTGCAATACATTAACAATTCCTTGATCAATGAACTCCTGATTTAGTTTAGTGGATTTTTCAACACTGACTTCAGAGTAATCAATTCCAACTACCCTTCCGTTTTCAGATATTTGTTTTGCAAATCTTTCTATGTTTTTTCCACCACCACAGCCAATATCTAGAATTTTACTGTCTTTTTGAACTTCAAAATGACTTACACCCCATTGAGCCATTGATTCATGGGATTTATTCATTCTATCCAAGATTTGATGACCTAATTCTCCGACAGGTTTTCTTGCATTTTTAATAAGTTCCTTATCTTCAATGTTATGTCCAGTATTCACCTTATTATCATTATCTAACATAAAATCACTTTTTCATACCTTTACGTGTTTTGATAGCTTGACCTGTTTTCAATTCTTTGATTTCACAGGCACCAAGCAATGCTTTTCCATAAGCTAAAAGTTCATCTTCCTCATTTACAATTAAAACTTCATCGTTTGTTCTTATCTTATCATCACAGTCAACAACAAACTTACAGAATACACTTTTACCTTCAAGTGCAAATGGTTCTGAATCCTTGTTTACAACAACTCTGTTAAGTGGAGAAGGCATTGCAGAGTGAAGTCTTCTTGCTCCTTCTTTTGATAAAACAAGGAATGAATCAGATGCTCTCATATTAACAAGCAATGTTTTTCCATCATAAATATGTCTGATTTTACCTGTCTTTTTACTTTTTTCAATATTGATTTTACCAGTGAATAATGCTTCACCTGCACCAAAACCAAATTGATAGTCAGCAATAGCCTTTATTTTTTTAACATCATCTTTTGCATATCTGATGTCCTCTTCAACAAGATTGTCCTCTGGTTCGATTTCCAAATCTTTGAGAACTCTTGAATGAATTAAAACTTGTTCGTAGTATCCTGAGAATTCATCAACGAATTCCTGTAAGAATTCAATTGCATCAACATCACGGATTTTAGGAGTTGCACTTTGACTTAATGGATAAACCTCATCAACTTCAAGAGGCACTAAACCAAATGGAACATCTACAACCATAAAGTCAGCATTATCCAAATCAATATCATGCTCTTCACCATATCTGTAGAAATCACCGAGTTTTCCTGAAATAAATTTTGAATATGGTTTTCTTGATGGGGGAAGCAATATTAAATCCCTCTTTTTAGGCATAGCCATCAATTTTTGAATATGTCTTAACACTTCAGGCCTTCCGAGTGATTCAGGGCCAGTATAGAAGAATGCTGATTTTTTACTTCTTGGATCATATTTTTCCAAGTCTTCAGCATACATTCCAAGTTGTCTTACTGCATCTAAAAGTGCAGGATGAGCACGGCAACGTTCTTCTACAAGTTCCATTAAGCTACCTTCATAAATAGATTGTCTGATGAGTCTTAATTCTGCAAATGAAACATGTAAGTTATGTTGAGCAATTAAGTCCCTTCTTTGTTTTTTAGGCATTGCCCTAAGGTCATCAGGAGTGTATTTTGTACATACTTCACAAGAACATGGCATTTCATGCAAGTTTTCAAGTTTGAGAGTTCCTCTAGTTGTCAAAAACCTGTCATCTTCCGCATATAATATATAAGCTGCTGAATCAAATAAATCACAGCCCATAGCTACACATAATGCAAAAATCATTGGATGTCCTGCCCCCATCAAGTGGCGAGGCACACTGTCAGACAATTCTTTCATGGAATTCATTACAACATCAACCAAATCCTTGTAGTGGTATGATTCCATTAAAGGAACTACTGCACCAATTGGATATAAATCAGCATCGAGTTTTGAAAGTTCACGAGCACATTCCTGTCTTAAATCTAAAAATGTTGATCCTTGAACTACGGAATTCAATAACATTTCAATATTGTTTTCTTTTTTGAATTCAACCGCTTCTTTTGCACGTTCCAAAGTAATCTCCAAATCGCTTTCCGCTTTTTCTCGGTCAACAAAAGGAGCTGTTGGAATATCCAAACTAGTTCCTATATCGGTTTTAATCAATTCCTGAAACTCAATTACTTCTTTGTTTGTAATCTCCACATCACCATAAACAGATAACTGAAATGAACCTGAATCCGTCATGATTGGACCATCAAAGTTAATTAATTTATGTAATCCTTCATCAATTGCCTTTTGTTTTAATTCTTCATCCTTATAAATCAAATAAGCATTAGTAATAACGATGTCTGCACCATATTTTGCAACATCAATTGCTTGTTTTCTTGGATGAATAACTGGCATTAATGCAGGAGTCTTTACATTACCGTGTTTGGTTTTTAAAACTCCAACACGACCCATATTATCTTTTGCTTTTATTTCAAACATAGTATAAACCTTGTAAAATAAATAATTTTTAAAATAAATCATTTCCAAAAATGGAATATTAGAATATTATAAGTTTAATTTTAACTAGAAAATTATATAAAGTTTGCTCAAAATTTTAAAGTTTATTAAAAAGAAATTCCAAAAATTAAATTTAGATAAAATGAGTTATGAAAATAGTGCTAGAATAATTAATGATGATATCTTTGATTTAATAAACGAATGTTTTAGTCAAGAAAAAAGTAGTCAAAATAATGAAAGTAGACTTAATTTTTTTAATACTTATAAAGATTATTTTGTTTTAACTGATGATGGATCATATTCTATTAAATCAAAGGAAATAAACCATAAAGTTGAAACATTACATACATCTACTGGAGCAATAAGTGAGTCATTTGAGAAGTTTATCAAACCAATGAAATTTGACTACTCAAAAGACATTGCAATTTTAGACATCTGTGCAGGATTGGGATACAATTCATCAGCAGCTATTGCAGACTTTATTAAAAATAGTTCTGATTCCAATTTAAAAGTAGATATGGTTGAAATTTCAAAAGCAACCTTTGCATGTGGTATTTTAGTTCCATCCCCAATACCAGAACATGATATTACCAAAAAGGCAATTGAAGATGAACTTATTAAACTCAATTACGCAACATTAAGTCTTGAAGAATGTGAAATCCCAGAAAACATTGACATTAATGTATTTGTCGAAGATGCAAGACAAACCGTTCAAAATCTTGAAGACAACACATATGATGCAATATTTTTAGATCCATTCAGTCAGAATATGGCGCCGGAACTATTTTCACTTGAATTTTTCAAGGAATTCAGAAGAATAATAAAAAACGACGGTATTGTTGCAACATATACTTCATCAGCACCAGTTAGAGCAGCATTTATTGAAGCAGGATTCTCAATAGGTGTCGGTCCAATATTCGGAAGAAAACAGGGCGGAACCCTTGCAAGCCCAAATCCAGAAATGCTTGATTACTCACTTCCAAAAAATGATGAAATAAGAATTGCACTATCAGATGTTGGAATTCCATTTAGAGATCCAGGTTTAAATAATACAAGCGATTTCATTTTAAGTGAAAGAACTGAAGAAAGACAAAATGCACGTCATAACACTAAAATATCATCTGCAGTTAAAACTCCAATCTTTTTAGGCGATTCCATGGAAGATGATGAAAAACTAAAAAGACGTGTTGAGAGAAACCTAACTAAAATGAATATTCCATCAACAACTTCACAAGAAGCCTTTTACATTATTGAATGTGAAAAAGAATACTCAGAAAAACAAAATAAAGAAAATAATTCAACTACAAGAATTTTAGATATGAAAAAAAGATTAAAAGAAGTTAAAGATGGAAATTATTTTGAAACATAACTTCCACTTTTAATTAATTCAGCTTCTTCTTTTGATGATTTGACTGGTCCTGAAATGATAGTCAAGTCCCTACCACTACCATCATGATTGTGTCCAAAAATTGACCAATCAGCATCACAGTACTCGCCACCACCAGTACAATGCATACAGATGATTATACCTTCATTATTACCTTCCTCATAATGAGCAGCACGACTTGGTGTTTCAGGAAAAGTTCCACCATCTTTACCTTCATCCGTCCAGAATATACTCCAGTAAAGTTCATGACCTCCACAAATTGGACAAGTATTTAGAATTTCAGTTTTATAGTAAGTATAACCATATTTAGATTCTTCACCAGCCGCAGATGATCTTCCCACCACAATAAGTGTTTTACCATCATCAGAAACACCGAATTTACTATATGATGTAGCATTTTTTAAAACATCAATCTTTTTATTCAATGTATAACCAGTAGACAAATCCTTACAGACAACATTGTAAGTTCCTTCATTTTTAGTGAATTTAACACTAGCAATACCTTTGGAATTTGTTTTGACTTTGTATACTTTACCATCAAGAGAAATTTGCATATAAGTATCCGCAGCCACAGCACCACTCTGTTTTAAGAGAGTAGCCTGGAATATCCCTTGTTTACCCTCTTTTGCATAAACATCAGTAGCCTTAATAGAAGCTAATTTTACAGTTACTTTCTTATTCAATACATAACCAGTGAATGGATCAACAGATTTGAAATTGTAAGTTCCTTTAGCCAATTTAAAGCTAACAGTTGCAACACCCTTTGAATCAGTTGTGACAGTTTTTTTCTTACCATCAACATAAACATTCATTTTAGCATTTTTAGCAAGACTTTCACCTTTGTATAGAGTTACTTTGAATTTTGAAGTAACACCAGTGAAAACTGTCATTGAACTAGCAGATAATGTTGGTAATACAGTAATAGTATTGGACCTTTTCTCACCAGTACTTGGATTGATTGAAGTAATCTTATAAGTTCCCGGAGCTGAAATCACTTTAATGGAAGCTACACCTTTGGAATTAGTCTTCTTATAGAAATAAGTTCCTTTAGTGTAGAATTTAATAGTCTTACCAGTTAACAACTTACCATTTTTGCCATAGAATGTTGCTGAAAAAACTTTTGAACTTCTATAATGTTTTTTCAAATTGCTTGATACAACAGAATTTTTGACTGTGATTTTATTTTTAATACTGTAACCACTTGGATTGATTGCATATATGTAATAAGAACCAATCTTTGAACCAACAGCCAATTTGGCAATACCATAAGAATTTGTTTTCTTAGAATATGTCTTTCCATTCAATTTGAATTTAACATATGTATTTGCCAATGCTTTCCCATTGGTTTTTAAGAATTTAGCTGAATAGTACACAGTATATTTATAAGTAGTAGTGACATCTTTTCCAGTAATAATTGGCAATACTTTAATCTTATTGGTTTTTGTCAAATTGCCGTAAAAGACAGTAATAACATGAGTTCCAACAGCCAAATTTTTTATTGAAAGAGAAACTTTACCTGCTGAATTAGTAGTTTTAGTGTAATTAACACCATTGAGATTCAAGATAACAGATTCCCCAATTACAGAAGAATTTCCATTTGATAAAGATGCTTTGTAACTAGTATCCTGTTTATAATACTTATTTACATCATCACCATCCAAAACATAATTTTCTTTTTGAACTGGAGCCTCAACATCATCATTTGTGGATGAATTCTGAAGAACATCCGACGGAAGATCATCATCCACATCACCAGAAATTACATCATCAGTGGAATTCACATCAGTTGCAACAACTGCAGAAATCGATAACATAAAAACCAGTGTTAATATTATTAAACTAATTTTTTTATTAAACATAAATAAACTCCATTTAACATTTTATTTAGTATTACTTCTTATTTAGTTTAATGTATAAAAGGCTTTTGTTTTTCAAAAAAAGCCCAAATAAGTCCAAATTAAGAAAATAAAGCAATTAAAGGGTAAAAATAATAATAAAAATATTGGACTAATTGAAATTAATAACAAAAGATAAAATCAAATAGAAACCTAAATCCTTAAAATGAGAAATAAAGAATAAATAGTTCAAAAACTCAACAATCAATAAACTCAATATTGAACTAGCACCATTTAACAAATTCAACATATAAATAAAAATTAAATAGAAAACACAAATAACGATTTAAAACCGTTTAGAATGAAAATTAAAGTATTTAAAAAGAGTTAAATAAAAAAAGTAAAATAAGGTTGAAAACACATTATTCAACAGTTACACATTTTGCTAAGTTTCTAGGTTTGTCAGGATCATATTCCTTTTCAATAGTAATATAATATGCAACCAATTGTAAAGGAACAATATAAACTAAAGGTGCAATCAATTCATTTACTTCAGGATTGATTGAAATTACATCACTAGCTTTAGTTTTAAGAGCATCATCTGAAGCAGAACCAATGGCAAGTACATTAGCACCACGAGATTTGACTTCTTCCAAATTACTCATTGTTTTTCTGTGTGCATCCCCCGGAGGAACAATTATAACAACAGGTGTCCTTTTATCAATCAAAGCCAATGGACCATGTTTGAGTTCACCTGCAGCATATCCTTCACCATGAATATATGAAATTTCTTTAAGTTTTAAAGCGCCTTCAAGAGCAGTAGGATATGTGTAACCTCTACCTAAATAGAAGAAATCATTTGTATAATTATACCTTTTTGAAAGTTGTTTTATGAGTTCTTTGCTTTCAAGAGTTTCGTCAATATAATCTGGAACTTTATCAAGTTCTTTAAGCAATTCATCATCTTTAGCAAGTAATGCTGCAAATAAATAAATTGATGTGAGTTGTGCCACATAAGTTTTTGTTGCTGCAACACCAATTTCAGGACCTGCTTGAGTCTGAATTACATATTTAGCCCTTCTTGTCATTGATGAACCTGCTACATTAACAATAGCCAATGTTTTTGAAGTTTCATTTGCAACATCTAAAGCTTTAAGTGAATCAGCTGTTTCACCAGATTGTGAAATGAATACAACTAAAGTTTTATCATTTAATGTTTTAGCAGAATATTTGAATTCAGATGCAAGAATAACATCAGTTGGAACACCTGCAAGTGATTCAATCAAATATTTACCAGATAAAGCTGCATGATAAGATGTTCCACATGCAACAAAGCAAATTCTTTGAATATCATCAATATCATCAATGATTTCCTGAATGTTCTCTTTTTGAGTTAAAGTATTTCTAACAGCAGTTGATTGTTCATTGATTTCTTTAATCATGAAATGGTCATAACCTTCTTTTTCAGCCATTTCAGGTGTCCAGTTTATTGTTTCAATTTCCTTGTTGACCACATTATCAAATTCATCATGAACTACAACACCATTTTTATCCAAAACCACAATTTCCCCCTTTTCAGGATAAATTATATCACGAGCATATTTTAAAATAGCTGGAGAGTCAGATGCAAGGTAATATCCTTCTTCACCGATTCCAACAATCAATGGAGAATCTTTACGTGTTGCAACAATTTTATCAGGTTCATCAGTTGATATTGCTGCAATTGCATAAGCTCCATGAATAATATCAATGGTTTTTCTAACTGCATGTTCAAGGTCAAAACCTTCATTCATGAATTTTTCAATCAAATGAGGAATAACTTCAGTATCAGTATCAGATTTGAATACATGACCTTCACTTATTAAGTTCTCTTTGATTTCCAGATAGTTTTCAATGATACCATTGTGAACAACAGCAACATTTCTTTTTTCATCAACATGAGGATGTGAATTTAATTTGGAAGGGTCACCGTGTGTTGCCCATCTTACATGAGCAATACCAAAGTTTCCAGGCATATCAGTAAGATTTAATTTATCATCAACCTCTTTGATTTTACCTTTGTCCTTTTTGATATGGATTTTATTCTCACTATAAGTAGCGAGCCCAATTGAATCATATCCTCTATATTCTAACTTAGAAATACAATCAAAAAGAATTGGAGCTACATCATCATCATTTTTTAATATGCAACCAACAATTCCACACATCTAATCACCTTGATAATTATAGATATCTTTATACATTCCAACAACATCACCAATTATTAAAATAGCTGGTGTGTTGATTTTTTTATCTGAAATATCTCCTAATGTACCGAATACTAAATTTTGATTTGGTAATGTTCCACTTTCAATTGCACATACCGGAGTATCAGGTGAGCGATATTTCATAATTTCGGCAGTGTTTTCACGAATATTACCAATACCCATTAAAATAACTAATGTATCAGCAGTATAATCCCAATGAACTTGGCTTTCAGGTTTTGTTGGATCTTCATGACCAGTTACAACAGTAACTGATGTTGCGACTCCCCTGTGAGTTACTGGTAGTCCTAAAGAAGTTGGTGCTCCAATAGCTGAAGTTACACCTGGAATAACTTCAAATTTGATATCATGTTCCATTAAAGCTAATATTTCTTCTCCTCCCCGACCGAAGACAAAAGGATCTCCTCCTTTAAGTCTGACAACATTTTCATGATTTTGAGCTTGTTCTATAATCAACTCATTGATTTCATCTTGAGTTTTATAATGCTCACCTGCTTTTTTACCAACATATATTCTTTCTGCATTTTCAGGAGCATGAGCTAATATTTCTTCATTAGCTAAATAATCATATAAAACAACATCAGCTTTGTTTAAAGCTTTAACCGCTTTAAGAGTTATTAAATCAGCATCTCCAGGTCCTGCACCAATTAAATAAACTACCATTTATATCACTTTTCTATAAAAATCCTTTAAAGAAGTTTAAACCATCATCAGATCCAAAAATGCTTTCACAAGCTCTTTCTGGGTGAGGCATCATAGCAACAACAAGTCCTGATTCATCACATACGCTTGTAATAGCTTCCATAGAACCGTTAGGGTTTTTACCTTCAAATTGTAATACTATTTGATCTTGATCTTTTAACAAATCAATGTCTTCTGTGTAAAATCTTCCTTCTGCGTGAGCAATTGGAAGGTCAATGATTTGGTCTTTTTTAAATGCTTTTGTAAATGGAGTTCTGTTAGTTGAAACTTTTAATTTGGACCATTCACAATTGAATTTAGGGTTTTCGTTTGTAATGAAAATTCCAGGAATAAGACCAATCTCTCCTAAAATTTGAGCACCATTACAAATACCAAGTACTGGTTTTTCTTCTTTTACTAATTCTTTAATTCCATCAATTACAGGAGTAATGGAAGCCATTGCACCTGCTCTTAAGAAATCCCCATAAGAAAATCCTCCAGGAATTACAATACCATCAAAGTCAGTTAGTTTTTCTTCACTCCACCAAACATATTCTGGTTCAAGGCCTGCAAGTTCGCAAGCTTTTGCAACATCCCTGTCACAGTTAGTTCCTGGAAATCTAATTACTCCAATTTTCATATTCTCACCTTATTTACCGCAAGCCATGTTTTGTGGAATAACATTAATTTTATAATCATGAATAACTGGATTACAAAGTAATCTTTCGCACATGTCAGTTACATTTGCTCTGATAACTTCTCTGTCTTCTCCTTCCATTTGGAATTTGATGATTTCATCAGTTTTTACATTTTTAACTTTGTAACCGAGTAAATCGAGAGATCTTTCAATTGTAGTTGCTTCTGGGTTTAACATACCACTTTTAAGTGAGATTTTAACTTCAATATCAAATAACATTTAAATCACCTTTTCATCTTCAGGCATAATTCTATTATATACTTCTATATAAGCATCCATAACTTCATCATCTTTTCCTTTTCTGAATAATTCTTTATCTAACATTTCTAAGGTTTCGCTGTCCCATAATCTGCATCCATCAGGAGAGATTTCATCACCTAATAATATGTTTCCATCTTTATCCTTACCGAATTCCACTTTGTAATCAACTAAGATAATTCCAGCATCAGCGAAGAATTTTGTTAAGATTTCGTTGATTTTCAATGCCTTTTCAGTTAAGATATCAATTTCTTCTTGGGTAGCGATTCCTAATGCTTTGATAATTGAATCATTGAGCATAGGGTCATGGTATTCATCATCTTTGAAATCCATTTGAACAAGAGGAGGGTCCAATTTAGTACCGTCTTCAATTGGGTATCTGCGCACTAAACTACCTGTTGCAATGTTTCTTACAATAACTTCAATAGGAATCATTTCAAGTTTTTTTGCCACCATAACATTTGGTTCTGGTAAGTCAATGAATTGGGTTGCAACACCTTGTTCTTCTAATACTTTAAATATTTTAGAAGAAATTACTGCATTGTAAGCTCCTTTGTTATTCATTACTTCTTTTCTTGCACCGTCACCAGCAGTCATATCATCTCTAAACTCGATGATTACTTTATCGTCATCATCAGTGTTGAATACACTTTTTACTTTACCACTATTAATTAACTCTTTTTTGTTCATGATATCAACAGAATAATTAAATTATTATAATATAGTTTTTAGTTTTAATATTATATAAAAATAGTTAAAAAAATAAGAAAAATAGTAGTTTTATAATTTATTAATGTAAGTTACATCATCACGGGTTCTGCCAAATTTCATCCCATTTAACAATCCATTTGGAAGTTTGGATAAAATAGTTACGGGATGTGCATCATTTGGTTTTATAAACATTTGATGTATAACATTTTGACGTGTTTTAATTACTATTTTATAGTTTTCATCAATTTTAGACAAGTTTCCATCAATGAAAACATCATTGAATGTTTGATCAAGAAGGTATTCTGGAAACTCCTCATCGATTTTGAAATGATTCAATAGTTCACTGAAAATCATTTATCTCATTCCATACTTGGAAGTTTGTCTTGATCTGAATCATATGAAGAACCTATTAATTCACCAGTTACATTATCAAATTGACGGAATTCACCATCACTATATGTTACTTCACGATAATATCCTTCACCAGCTTGTGCGTTGAATTTAACAACTTCACTTACAACATAAGGTTCATTTGAAGAACTGGTTGAAGTAGCATTTTTTATAGTAGAAGTAGTGTTCTTTATAGTTGAATTATCATTTGTTGCATTTGTTATATTTGGAATGCAACTTTTTATAGTATCATTGTTGTGTGAAGAATCTTGAACAGAAACATATGCAACAGCACCACCAACAATTACTAAAGCGACAATCACACCAATCAAGATTATAACATAGTTTTTCATAATTTTCACCTCAATAAAAGTTTGTTAAATATAATTAGACACCAATACTAAAATACTTTTCTACTTTGGAAGTAATGATAAATAAAGTATAATTTGAATTAAAAGTGATATGAATCTTATAAAAGAAAATAAAAAAAAGAATGTTATAGAATTAACTATAACACTATACTCTGTCTTCAGCTTGGTCCCAATCAGGATCTTTAGCAGGAAGAAGAGTGAATACTAAAGTAGCAATTAATAAAACTCTGCTGAAAGTATTGTAAATATTAATTGGTCCTGAGTTCCAGCACTGATTACATCAATCAAACCACCAATCCAAACAATAGCTACAAAGATTGGTAAGATGTATTTAACAATGACAATCCACCATTTACCAAGCTTGATTGTTTTACTTCTACTGTTCAAGAAATCAACCAATTTTCAGCTTTAAATATCCAAGCAAATACAATACATTCTACGATAATACCAAGAAGCAATGCAATTTGGTTAATGAATGTATTAACATATCCAAGCACAGAACCACCGTAAGCAGTTGCATACATCATTGAAACAACTGCACCAACAATACATAATATTGTCATTGTTTTGGACCTTGTCAATCCGAATTTGTTTTGAATTGAGAAGGATAACGGTTCAATTGTGGATAAAATACTTGTAAGACCAGCAAGATAAACTGTTAAGAAGAATAATGGTCCAAGTACATATGCCCATTGACCAAGTACATTGAACACTGTTGGATATGCAATAAATACAAGACCAGTTCCTTGAGTTACAAGATCAGCTACTGCAGTTCCTGATTGTAAGGACATGTAACCTAATATTGAAAATACACCTAATGCTGCAAAGTTTTCAAATATTGAATTTGCAAGAGCAATGGAGATTGTATTTGTAACCAAATCAGAATCATCTTTTGTGTAACTTGCATATGTAAATGCAATTGTAGAAATAGTTCAGAAAACACACAAAGAATTTACACTTGTGTAACTTGCATATGTAAATGCAATTGACATATCTAAACTTAAGGAGAATACAATTTGACCGAATGCACCCATCCATATGTCAAAATGAGTTAAAAGTGACCAAACTGGATTAAATAGCTCAGCAAGACCTACTGAAGCTCCAGGTAATGTAAGTGAGAACACAACAATAACAACCATAATTAAGAATAATAATGGTACTAAAACTTTAGATACTTTACCTAAACCAGCTTCTAAGTCTTTGTGTGAAATATACCAAATAACTACCCAACCAATAAGCATTGCAACAGCAATAATTGGAATGAATGTGAATAAGCCTGTTACGGAATCACTAGATTGCAAGAGAGTAGTTGCAAAGTAAGTGTTTGGATCTGCTCCCCACCCTTTAAAGAAACTTAAAATCATATAGATTCCATCCCAACCAAGAATAGCTGAGTAATAAATCATAATCATAAATACAGCAACTGAAATAAACCAGCCTAAATACTCCAATTTGGTATTAATCTTTCTGATTGCCTTAGCAAAAGAAGATTTATAGTTATATCCTACACCATATTCTAAAATCAAGAATGGAATTCCCATCAAAAGAATTGCTACAATATAAGGGATGTAAAATGCACCCCCACCATTAGAATAAAGTACGTAAGGATATCTCCAAATGTTTCCAAGTCCAACGGCAGAACATATCATTGCTAAAATGAATGACCAGTTACTACCCATTCGTTTTTATCTGACATTTTTTACATTTTCCTATACTTCATACTAGGAATTTTTGTAGGTATTGTATTAAATACATTGCTTTTTAATTCTGGAAATATTAAAGTTTATTCAAAAATTGCATTTAAAAAAGAAGTATTTTGAATAAATCATTATTATTAATGAAAAAAAGATTAATACTTTCCAAAATCAATTTCATTTAAAATGTGAGCCACACGATCTTCTTCTGGAGGAAGTTGCATATAATCACCAAATATTTGACCTAAAGTAGCTTCCTGATTATTTGGAATTTTAGCACATATGTCTTCAAATTTAACTTTTTTTGGAGGTTTGAAATCTCCAGTTTTAAAATAAGGTTGCTCATTCATTGTTAAATCTGCCCAACAACCATAATTTTTATTTTCATATTTTCTAAATAGCTTAGGACCTTTCTTCTGGAAGTATTCTGGTGTAAAACCAATCTTATTGAATAAAGCATGCAAACTATTTACAGTAGCAATTAAAAATTTAGAACCCTCTTCAAGCCTTATTGAGGAAATTGAAGCAAATTTTGAAAACAACAAACATCTTTTCATATAAAAAAATCTTTTAAATTTATTTTCAGGAACTTTATCTAGAATAAATAAGTCAATATGAATACCTAACTTAAAGGGAACCTGATTATCCCAATATTCAGACCAGTAAGTTCCATTTAATGACAAACGACCAAATTGGAAAAAATAATTTTCATCATATCTTGAATCAAAAACTGTGTATTTTTCACTGTTTTTTTCTTCCATGACTTTTAAGAATTTTTCATAATCCTCTCTAAAAAGTATAACATCAATATCGTCATCCCATGGGATGAAACCTTGATGTCTAACGGCACCAATTTCTGTCCCGAAAAATAAATAATAATCAATGTTATTTTCATCACAAATATTAATGAAATCGTTTAAAATTAAAAGTTCAACATCTTTAATATGTTGTAAAGTATCTTCAGTATTCATTTTATCTCATTTAAATGAAAGGCATTTGAAAAATTCATTATTTTAAAATTCCTTTTTTTCCAAATCATGTAATGCATCAATAAGTACATCATTATCTTTTAGAGTTAAATTTCCGATATGGCCAACTCTAAACATTTTTTCTCCAATTTCTCCACCGTTTGGATTAACCCAAATACCATAGTCGTTTTTAAGTG
>JALFJX010000017.1 GCA_022775905.1 Methanobrevibacter sp. | reverse complement strand
AAACCTTGGAGATTGGGTTATAACAAGGAGCGAATATAATATATGTCACATTGCATGTATAAGTGACGGTAAAGCATTAGTTGACCAATACTTTGATTTGAAAGGACCTAAGGGAGCTACTGGTGATACTGGTGCATCCGGCCCTAAAGGTGATACCGGAGATACCGGTCCGCAAGGTGTTAAAGGAGATACTGGAAATACTGGCGCAAAGGAGACACAGGCGCATCCGGCCCTAAAGGCGATACGGGCGTAGGTAGTGATGAGGAAGCTGGATGAAAATTGCCAGTCGATGAAATAAGAACAACACACACATTACCGACAGGCGTTAGTGCAGGTTATCGTGTAGCTATTGTCACAAGCTCCGTACTGGCCATCAAAGAATATAACGGCAGTTCCTGGGAAACAGAATCACTTGATCCATACAGTGTAATTCCATTGAAACATTCCGGAAGCATACAAATGTATTTAGCAAAATCAACAGGGCCAGTATACATGGGTGTGGATTATGGTGTATTCGGTAAATTCAGGTTCATGACGCAGGCAGCATATGATGCATTAAGTAGCTATGATAGTGATACAATTTATTTTGTAAGAAGTTCATAAGTGATAGTATGGAATTGTCAGATGAAATGTTAACGGAAATCAGCTATGTGAAAATCTCACAATATAGGACGAAAGTAATGAAATCTTTAGATGGTGATGTTAAAATACCAACTGTCATTGCTAAGGATTCGGAAATTAGGCTAAATCATATTTTCAAAAGTTCTAGTGGAATTAAAAGCACATGAACTTGTTGAATGCATTAATCCAGAAGTTAGAAAAGGTAGATTGTACAGATTAACGGATAAAGGTGAGGAAGTTACTAAAAACATTAACCTGGAGTAATCTAATAATTTTTCAACATTTTTTTTATTCACAACTTATAATCATAACATTAATATTATATAAAACCAAACCTTATATTAAGGAAAGATTAAATCAGAAATATAAGAGGTATTGGTATAAGGAGGCAATAGATGTTTTGTGATAATTGCGGAACTGAACTTGCAGATGATGCAACATTCTGTTCCAACTGCGGAAACCAGGTTAAAACTAAAAACAATAAAAACATTTACATTGCATTGATACTGACATTCTTTATAACAGGATTAGGTTCAATCTATGCAGGAAACAAGATAAAAGGACTGATATTATTAATACTCAGAATAGCATTTGCAATTTTGGGATTGTTTATAAGTATATTCTTTCTTTTTTCAGTTCTGGTTTGGACTTATGCATTTTATGAGACATACAGGGATGTTCAAATTACCAATGGTCATTACAATCCAAAACTGATTAATGACTTTAAAACATGGAATCAGAACAATAAAATAATAGCTATTTTAATCATATGTATAATTTTAATCTTTACAGTTGGTGGATGCATCAGTTTCTTAACAATGAATAATTATTCATCAAGTGATTTAGGCACTCATTATTATACAAGTGATAGTGGAAGCAGCGGCAGCGGTGGTTCATCACATTATGGTGGAGTCGACACATCCCCAAATACAATTGCAAAAAATGACCCCGACTGGTACTATGACCACTACGAATACGGAGACAATCCTGATATAGACGATTATCTGGAATCTCAAGGTTATGATTAAATATTAAAAAAGGTGATTTATCTGAAAAAATTGGCAAAAAGAAAAGATGATGGTACATATGCACTATTGGGTATGATGTATCAATGTGCATTATACTTTGGTATGGATATTACTTCAGAATGTGTATCACATATTGTGGATACATATCTGCAATCTATAAATTACTGTACTTTTTTTGAATGGATTCGCTCAAAAGAAGTACATGTGTATGTTACTGAACAATGTGAAAGTAATTTAAATGATGAATGGTGAAATTTATATTAATGAAATTTTGGGAAAAATTGACTTTTGAAGAAATCATATCATTTCTACCTGCATTGAAAGAGCAACCCCTATGGTGGTGACGGTGAGGTTTCAGATGGATGCATGCAGGATGGAACATTCTCCAATTTATCCAAACGATTAAAAATGAAAAATGAATGATAAATACTAGGTGATTATTATGGGATATTGTTCATGCGGCAATTGGGTTGATGAAGGAAGTATCTGCAGTCACTGTGGAAGTGCCCTAACTTATGATGAGCCAGATGAAGATTATGAAAATGAATATAACTCTTTTCATGGCCAGTGTGAATACTTTATTAGACAAGGAAAGACCTGTTCTATAAAGGGAGATCATAAAACTGCAATAAAATTTTATGAAGAAGCGATGAATTATGGGGGCAAATCTGTTTTAGAATATATTGCAGATGAATATGTTGCAATGGGGGATTATTCTGCCGGATTGCAGTGTTGGAATGAATTATGTCCCGATGGTGATAATGACATAAGCCTTCTTTATAATAAAGGTAAATTTTTAAAGCGCATAGGCAAGTATGATGATGCTATTAAAATCCATAAAAAACAATTAAATAAAGTCGAATCTAAAATAGATTTGCACAAAGAATATCTCACTTATAATGAAATTGGTTGGTATTTTAATTTTATTAATGAAATTATTGATTCATACTCATCCTGGGGAAAATATGATCTTGCTGATAACTATAGAAAAGTTAAAAAACAAAAAATTGATGTGATTGTTAATAATCTTCTTCAACGTGCCGAAATGGAATTGGAAAAGGAAGACAGTAACTTTTTCACAGTAAAAGGATTTTACCGTGATGCCCTTAATCTTGATTCGGATAATGATAATCTTAAAAGAAAAATTGTTAATAACTATATTAAATATGCAGATAGAGCTATGAAAAATGGCCAATTTGCACATGCACGTCAATATTACAAATTTGCATCCGAACTGAATCCAAATAATAATGAACTTAAAAGAAAACTTAACGAAAGTAATAGGATTTATCAGGAAGACAGACAATCAAACGGAAAATTAAGTAAAGAAGCAAAACGAAAAAAAGAACGTGAAGAACGGGAAAAAAAGTATGAACAACAGAGAATAGCTCATGAAAAATGGGAGAAAGAATTTGAAGAACGTGAGAGAAAAAGAAAAGAAGAATGTGAAAAGAATCCTGATTGCATAAAAAAGGAGATTCAACATTTTAAAAAGAAAGTTCTCAAGGATTATTACATATTATTGCATTTTGAACATTACCAGAAAAAATCAGATATAAAATTTCGAGAGATTCTTGAATATGAAGACCTGCTGGAAAAACTGGGCGTCAAGGAAAATTATTCAAGAGAAGATTTTAATGAACTTAAAAAAGAAAATAAATGTATCAAATATATTCTTTCACATGTAAATTCCAAATATAGGGATAATGGTGTCAAATTATTTATAAAAAACCAAAAGAAAATTGATGAATTAGAAAAGAGATACTCCGAAGAAAATAGTATAAAAAATATTTTTAAAGGAA
>JALFJX010000016.1 GCA_022775905.1 Methanobrevibacter sp. | reverse complement strand
CGTCTACTTTGCCTCCATACTTAAAAATGCTATTAAAATCCATATTATATACCTCTTCATCATATATATAAATTATACCATATTTTTTATACGATGTCAAATGTAAAAAAATACATAAAGAAAAAGACCCGTCACATGGACGAGTCTCGTGATTGGTTTATTTAATTATGCTTCCGCATATTGAAGTTGAGGAAGGATCGAATAGAAAACGTTCATTGTCGTATCGTTTGCTGCAGTACCATCTGTACCAATACAAATTTCCTTAGAGTTCAAAGAACCATTCATATCAAATACAGTTGCATCTCCTTCCGCATCTTGTGTTAAGTTGAAAATTGCATCTGGAAGCATTTCATAAATTAAGATATAAACCTTAACTTGTTTACCACTTTGTTGATCGACAAAGAAGCTTTCACCAAGAATTGGTTTTGGTCCACCAAATTGATCACCAAAGTGAATAACCTTTGTATTGCCTGCTGTGATTTTTTGATTAGTTTCAGCTGCCTCAGTACTATTTTTAAAAGTTTCAACAGTTGCACCACCTAAAAGTTCGAGTGCATCTGCTCTACCAAGAGCATCTTGGATTTCGATTGTTGCAGTCTTGCCATATTTCAGCAAAGCACTTCCTGTTTGACCGCCAGTAATTGTCTTTGATGGGCCATCTTGATTGATGTTTGCAATCTTAAGAGTATCAAGTCTGATATAATCTGTTCCCTCTGTTTTTTCAGTAAGACCTTTGACAATATCATGAGCTTTCATTGTTTTTAAATCAGCCTTCGTGAAATTACCTTCCGATCCTGTTCCCAAAACGACTTCAATAGGTTTTTTGAAAACTCTTGCATTCATAACAGTAACAATACCAAAACCATTTTGAACCATCGTATCAAAGGTTATAGCAGTAGTATCAACGCCAGTTGAGCTTAGTAATGTTGACATTTTTACACCTCGTAAAAATTATTTATTTTTCTAAGAAAAATTTAAGCTTTTTCTTCATATTTCCCGCAGCGAAGGCTTTTTCTTCAATAGAATAATTAACGCCTTTCGATGCGTATTTTTGTAGCCAACTAATTTGATACATTGTTTGATCCAACAAATAATCAAAAGTCATCATTGGAAAAATGTAACAAATTGTTGCAAAAATTTTTAACAAATCATCTTCTTTTGCAGATTTATTTTGCCCTTTAATTCTTGCGATCTTTTCATTCATTTTATTCATCTCATCTAAAAATGCTTGTTCCTCAGGAGTTTTTGCTATTACCGGCGGTTGAACTGATTCTCCATTCAGTTTTTTCAGAAGGTAAATAATTATATTAAAAAGTCCTTCATCAAGAAAAACATCATCAATATAAATATCATTTTCTGTGCAGGTCAGCTCATGTTTCTTAAATAAAACCTTAAATCCTTCCCAAACATTTGTTTTTAATTCGATGTACTCACGATAAACGCCAGCTTTCGTGATTAAAATTACAAAAATATCGTAAAAATTGCGCGGCTCTCAAATCTCAAAAGCCTTTTGTAATTCAGTATATGTTTTCTTTAAAAATCCAACGCAAATATTAAGTTGAAAATTAGAAATTAGATCTCTTAACGACGGCGCGGAAAAAGTAACTAATTGTCCTGTTTCAGCGCAGCTCAAGATTATATCTTTAGTAGCATATAAGTTTAGAATATTTAAATTATCCTTCCACTCTAACACTAAAAATCAACTCCTTTACCCATATCGGTTGTTACTACTTTTAAAGTATATCCATATACTTCTGTATCAAATATTACTTCTTGCATATTAATTACTTCAAGTTTTCCAGCCGCGGAACATTTTGCACCATCCAATAATTGTAAAGCACGATTAGCAATTTCTATTAAACGCAATTTGTTATCATTCAACATATAATGATCGCGATCCGTTATACATGTCACTAAAACTCCCGCAAAAATATTGTTATTACCAGAAGACACATCGAGGTCAGTCAACGGCAATGTAATTTGAATATAGGTATTTCTACCATACTCTTTAACCCCCTTCTCCATAATGGGAAACAAAGTAATATAATTCAAATCTTTGCCGGTGTCATCTGTTAACAAGTCTTCAACAGAAGGAACTTCAGTTTTATTATAAGCGTCTTTCGTATCAAAATAAAGCAATTTACGAATAATTTCATCATGAAGTAAAATATCTCTAATCTCAAACATTGTAGATTGAAAATTCAAAAGATTCTTAATCATAATTACACCACCTTAAAATTGCGCTCAA
>JALFJX010000015.1 GCA_022775905.1 Methanobrevibacter sp. | reverse complement strand
ATAATGGCTGGCTATTCCCAAAACTATCATTAGGATGCAGTAGATAACAGTATTTTCACCAATGCCTAAAGACTCTGAGTACAGCATGACTATTGGAATGACAGTAACCAGAAATGAAGTCAGTATGTCAATGTCCTTTCTGTTTTTTTCTAACCATTCAGATATCATCTGCTGTCACCTCCTCGCAGGTATGGCTAAGGATTATACCGTCAACACAAATCTTTTCTTCGCTTCTATATACTTCTTCGGCATTTTCTTCAATGTTCATCCAGGATTCGTACTCTTCCAACGTTTCAAAGTATTTGATGTATCTCATTGTGCCTCCCAGGTTATTGAATAGTATAAAATTCCATTTTCGATTTTAAATTCTATAATGGGCTTAACTACATAAGGATAACCGCTGTCAACGTATTTGGTGCCGTTCCAGTAGAACCAGTGTCCTGTTGTCTGGTCAATGTATGGACCTTTGTTTTCCAGTGTTCCGACAAGTTTCCTTATGGTCATGTGTTAAACCTCACTATAATATATTATACCTTGGAAGAAAAAATCACAAATGAAAAAGAAGAATTGAAAAAAAATATAGTAATGGCTGATTTTCATTGATTTTTTTAATATTAGAATTGAGTATATGTTTCAATATATTATATTTTAATTAGAAATATCAATAAGTAAATGTGTTGATTTAAATAAAAAGTGATGGTTTAATGGTGATATTGATTTAATCAAAATCTGATGTTGAATCAGTGACTGTTTCTAAGGATGAATCTGGGGAATCACCGCCACCATTATCACTATCAGAATTTGAACTGGTGTCTGTATCTTCATCTAATCATCGGCACTATTATCATAATAATCATTTCCTCTTGAATATAATGATAAACTACCATCAGAATTAACAATATATGAATCATCATTTGGAGAAGGATGAACAATGCTTCCTGGAGCAAAATATCCAATTAAAGTACCATCATCAGCATATACTGGGAATGTTTTTGATGGAGAATTAGTAGATGAATTAACTGCATTATTATCATGAGATATGGAATTTCCAGTTTTATATTGAATAGATTTTGCCATATGTATTGCAATGTTTTTATCTTTACAACAAATTACAATATTGTCATGAGTTGTGTCGTTTACTAAATGTATGCAATAAAATTCACCATTTTCATTTGTTTTAACACTATCTGATAATTCACTTCCATCTAATTTATATACTGTGTATCCGTCAATTTTTTCCGAATTTCCAGTTTTAATAAGTTCTTTAATTGCATAAAAACCTAATGCTCCACTTAATTCATTAGCATTACTACCTTCTTGACTATTGTATGTAATTAATGCTCCATTAGACCAATTCCAAAATTTAACACCTTCAGCATCTCCAATATATTGTGCTTGGTTTGTTGGCATTTCTATACTTGTTCCATTTGGAACTATTTCAATTCTTAACTGAATTAGTAATTGTTACAAAAATTGCACCTATTAATATACAAATAATTACATGAGAATCCCAATTATAACAATTTTTTTCTTTTCCATTGTTTTACTTCCATTATTATTGTATTTATATTATAATTTTGGGTATAACTAATTTAAAAGTTATTATAATTTAATTTTTTAAAAGATTATATTCAGTGAATGTTATAGATTAATTAGGTTTATTTTCCTTGTTTTAGTTAAGGAATGGGTGATTATTTTATTTTCACTGAATATTTCTGATGAACTTATTCAAACATCTCAAAGGATATAAAAAATATTCATAGTTTTCAATAAAATAATTGTTATCAAGTAATGATGTTAATTATGCAATGAATTAGAAAATTAATTTCCAGTATTGTACATGGAAATTAATCTTTCAACGGTGTCTGCATCCATAGGACTTTTATCTTTTCTTATATTTTTAACAACTGGGAATCTCAATGAGTATCCTGTTTCATATTCTGGAGATTCAACGATTTCGGAAAATGCAATTTCTAAAACTATTTTTGGCTCAACAATTATTTCACGGCCTTTGGTTGAAAGCTCAAGTTCTTTCATTTTTCCAGTTAAATATTCTAATGTTGCATCATCAAGGCCTGTTGCTGCATAAGCTACACTTTTAAATTCATTGTTTTCATCTCTAAGTGCAACTAGATAAGATCCAACGAAATCTCCTCTTTTACCGATTCCATAAGTTCCTCCAATGATGACCATATCGAGAGTTTCAGGTTCTGCTTTGTATTTAAGCATTTTTTTACCTCTAAGACCAGGCATATATGGTGCTGAAGCATCCTTAATCATGATTCCTTCATGTCCATCATTGATTGATGTTTCAAACAGTTCCTGAATTTCAGAAATGTTTTCTGCAGTTCCTATTTTCATTGTACTTAAATTCATTTCATCAACTGAAGTGTCAACGATGGATTCCAATAATGTCCTTCTGTTTTTTAGAGGTTCATCAATCATTGGAACTTGATAGAACATCACATCAAATAGATATACTTTTAGAGGAACATTTTCCATTGCTTCTTCAACATTGTGCTTTCTTCTAACACGATGGAGAATGTTTTGGAATGGGAGTGGTTTTCCATCTCTTGTAGCAATAACTTCTCCTTCTACAATATAGTTGTCATGAGGCAAATGTTCATCAAACAATTCAACTATTTCTGGAAGTGCATGGGTAATGTTTTCAAGTCTGCGTGTGAATATTTTAATTTCATCTCCATTTCTGTGAACCTGCAATCTGATACCGTCGTATTTTGTGTCGCAAATTGCCATTCCCATTTCGGGAATAATTTCATCGAGTGGAGGTGCAAGCTGTGCAAGCATTGGTTTAACAGGTGTTCCTGGAGTTAGATTAAGTTTTTCCAAACCTGCACTGCCTTCTTCTTTTGCGGTTCTTGCAACAACAGAAAAGTCATTTGTAAGCATTTGTGCTCTTTCAACAACTTTTTTGTCAATGTCAAATGCCTGTGCAATTGCATCTCTAACAACTCCGTCTCCTACGCCAATTCTCAATTCTTCTGTAATTGTACGGGTTAAGTATTTAGCTTCAGTTGCACTTGCTTGGCTCAATAATTCTAAAATAACTGCGATTTTACGATTAGTAGATCTAGATCCGCTTATTTGGGATAGTTTACGTAGGCTATTGAATACAAAATCTATTGTTAAAGGTTGTGAGAAGAATGTCATTTGGGACTTTTTAGCATATAATTTGATGCATGCAAGACCGATATCTCCTTCGTCACGAATTGCATCTTCAACTGCTGCTTGTGTGGTTCCAACAGCTTCTGCAACAGCTCTTTCAACTAATTTTCCACCAATTCCGATTTCTTCAGAACTCCATGCTGGAAATACGACTCCTAAGATTAAGAGTCCTACTTTTTCAGTAGTTTCAGTATCTAACTTTTTTAGGAATTCAGAAATGATTTCTGTCTTTTCTAGTCTTTTTGTTGTTGCCTCAAGAGCTGAGTAAACATCTACTAATTCTTGATATTTCATTAGAAATCGCCTTTAGCTATTTTAACTGCACAATATTCTCCACACATTGCACACATTTCGTCATCGTCGAGTTCACATTTTTCACGGTATGTTCTAGGTTTTGAATGATCCAATGCAAGGCTGAATTGTTTTTCCCAGTCAAATTCTTTTCTGGCCTGTGCCATTGCATGTTCACGGGTCCATGCAGATTCAAGTCCTTTTGCAACATCTGCTGCTTCAGCTGCAATCTTTGATGCGATAACTCCTTCTTTTACATCTTCCAGTGAAGGTAATGATAAGTGTTCTGCTGGAGTTACGTAACATAGGAAGTTAGCACCTGAAGATGCAGCTATTGCTCCTCCGATTGCTCCAGTGATGTGGTCGTAACCTGGTGCAAGGTCAGTTACAAGAGGTCCAAGCACGTAGAATGGTGCTCCATGACAAATTGTCTTTTGGATTTCCATATTTGCTTTAATCTGGTTTAATGGCATGTGTCCGGGACCTTCTACCATTACCTGAACATTCGCGTCTTGGGCTCTTTTAACGAGTCCGCCTAAGTTCACAAGTTCTTGAATTTGAGGGATATCACTTGCATCAGCTAAACATCCTGGTCTTAACCCATCACCTAATGATAATGTAATGTCATATTCATAGGATAATTCTAAAAGATAATCGTAATTTTCGTATAATGGGTTTTCCATATCGTTATGGTTAATCCAGGAAGCCATGAATGTTCCTCCACGACTTACGATTCCCATCATTCTGTTTGCAGCTTTTAACTTTTGAACTAAATCTTTAGTGATTCCACAGTGGAGTGTCATAAAGTCCACTCCTTCCTTTGCCTGATTTTCTATTGCTTTAAATATATCGTCAGGGTCCATATCAATTATTTCTTTGTTTTTGCCAAGTGTTACAACACCTGCTTCATAAATCGGTACGGTTCCAATACAAATATCTACAGCATCCATGATTTTCTTTCTAAATAGTTTCAAATCAGAACCGGTGGATAAGTCCATCAATGCATCAGCACCATATTCCTGTGCCAATTTTGCTTTGTTAATTTCAAGTTCTATATCATCAATCTGGGATGATGAACCGATATTTGCGTTAATTTTGGTTTTAAGACCTTCACCAATACCGCATGGTTTTGAATGTCCGTTAATGTTTTTTGGAATTACGACTTTTCCTAAGTCTATTAATTTAGCTAATTTATTTACATCTATATTTTCTTGTTTTGCAACAATTTCCATTTCTGGTGTAATGTTGCCTTTTTGTGCTTCACTTTTTTGAGTCAAGTTTATCCCTCTTGTTGACTAATCATAATTAATTATATAGGTTCGAATATATAGAATTAATTAAATTATATTTATTTAGGTTGTGTTTACTATAAAAGTTATATTTTTTGATACTGAAACAACGGGTCTTGATTTCAGATCTGATAGTATTATAGAGCTTGCAATGTTAACTGTTGAAGATGGTACTAAAACTGATAGTTATGATGAATTTATTGATATTGGGAGGCCAATTTCACCAAAAATATCCAAATTAACTGGGATTACAAATGATATGATAAGAAATGAGGGGATTAATGAAGAAAAAGTGGCTATGGATTTAAGAGAAAGACTTACTGAAGGCACATTGATGGTTGCTCATAATTGTCAATTCGATCTGTTATTTGTTTATTCATTATTGGCACGTCATTTTCCTGATGATGCTAATGAAATTGTTTCTAATTTAAATTGGTTAGATACTGTGTCAGTTTTAAAAGATAGAAAAAAATACCCTCACAGACTTATTGATGCTGTAGAATATTATGATATAGAAAAAGTTAATTTTCACAGAGCTATTGATGATACAAAAGCATTATATCGTGTGGCATTGGCTATGAAAAATGAACGTGATGATTTGAAGGATTATATTAATTTATTCGGTTATAATCCTAAGTATGGTGTAAGTGGAATTAGATTCCCATTCATTGAATATAAACCTCAGATGTTTCATCAAAGAATTGTTGCTCCTGATTTTACATTGCCTAACCGGAAATAAAAATTAAACTTATTTTAAACTTTGTTTTGACTTTAAAAAATAATATGTCAGTATAGAGGTTGTGGGAGGATTCCATATCCTCCCTGGAAAAACGGTAGAAAATGGTATAAATATTATTTGGAGGTTGTGGGAGAGATTTTTGCATCCCTCCCTAATGGTCAGTGTTTATATGGAGGTTAATATGAAAGGAAGAAATTAATATTTTCTTCCTACATATATTGGACTAACTGTTCTTCATTAGAGTTATGTCCAGGTTTTACTTTATCAATTGCTTCTTTAAAGTATTTATATGGGATTTCTTTGGCATCGAGGTCTTTTCTTAATGTAAGCATTGCTGCTTCTCTGCATACTGATTCAATGTCTGCTCCAACATATCCTTCAGTATTTTTAGCGAGTTTTTTAAGATCAACGTCTTTCGCAAGTGGCATATCTTTAGTGTGTACTTTAAAGATTGCAAGCCTGGTTTCTTCATCTGGTTCTCCGACTTGAATATGTCTATCAAATCTTCCAGGCCTCATAAGTCCAGCATCCAAAATGTCTGGTCTGTTGGTTGCTGCAATAATTGCAACATCTTCAAGTTCTTCTAAACCATCCATTTCAGTTAATAATTGGTTTACAACTCTTTTAGTTACTCCACTGTCAGTATCATTTCCACTACGTGTGCTGGCTATTGCATCAATCTCATCAAAGAAGATTACAGTTGGTGCTGCCTGTTTAGCTTTTCTGAATACTTCCCTAACTCCTTTTTCAGATTCTCCAACCCATTTGGATAGGAGTTCTGGACCTTTCACTGAAATGAAGTTTGCTTCACTTTCACTTGCTACTGCTTTTGCAAGTAATGTTTTACCAGTTCCTGGAATTCCGTAAAGCAAGGTTCCTTTCGGAGGTCTGATTCCTAAGCGTTGGAAAGTTTCTGGGTGTTTTAATGGCCATTCTACAGCTTCTTTAAGTTCTTGTTTTACGTCTTCAAGACCACCTATATCATCCCATTTGATATCTGGGATTTGTACAAGAACTTCTCTTAAAGCAGAAGGTTGGATTTCTTTTTGCGCATTTTTAAAGTCATCGCCGGTAACAACGATTTTTTCCATCACTTCTTTTGGAATTTCTTCATCATTTTGGATTTCAGGCAATATTCTTCTAACAACCCTCATTGCTGCTTCTTTACATAATGATTCGAGGTCTGCTCCTACAAATCCATGGGTTGTATTTGCGATTTTATCGAGGTCAACATCCTCTGAGAGAGGCATGTTTCTTGTGTGTATTTCAAGTACTTCTTTTCTTTCTTCAGAATCCGGTACTCCGATTTCTATTTCACGATCAAATCTTCCCGGCCTTCTGAGTGCAGGGTCAAGAGAATCTGGTCTGTTGGTTGCACCAATTACTACTACTTGGCCACGGGATTTAAGACCATCCATTAATGTAAGAAGTTGAGCAACGGTTCTTCTTTCAACTTCTCCATTAGTTTCTTCTCTTTTTGGTGCAATTGCATCAAGTTCATCGATAAATATGATTGAAGGAGAATTTTCTTCTGCTTCTTCGAAGTATTCTCTTAAGTTCTCTTCAGATCCACCAACATATTTACTCATGATTTCAGGCCCATTTATTGCAATGAAATGAGCATCACTTTCACTAGCTACTGCTTTAGCTAGTAATGTTTTACCAGTACCTGGAGGACCATGCATTAATACTCCTTTTGGAGGTGCAATACCTAACTTTTCAAAGAGTTCTGGTCTTTTAAGAGGAATTTCAATCATTTCTCTTACTTTTTTGACTTCTTCTTTAAGACCACCAATGTCTTCGTAACTTACATCAACAAGGTTTCCTACACCTTCAATTTTACTTACATCAACTGGACTTTCATGGAGTTGGACTTCAGTATTTGGACCAACAATTACGATATCTTTTGGATTGGTTGATACAACAGCAAATTTAATTTCTCTCATTGCTGGTGTGAAATCCATTAGTTCGTCAAACAAGCTACCAAAACCCATGCTCATACTTGGTTTTGGTGCTCTGATTTGAGATCCAATTATGTCTCCTTGTACCATTACTTTTCCAGCAAATAAACCACGTACATCACCTTGTACACGGATGTTATTTTCAATTGGAGCTAAAACAACTTTTTTAGCTTCTACTGCTTTGATTTTTTTAACTTGAACTTCTCCACCTATAGTTGCACCTGAGTTTTTACGTACTAATCCATCAATTCTTATGACTCCAAGTCCAATGTCGGTTTGTGAAGGAAGTGCGATTGCTGCAGTTCTTTTTTCGCCAACAATTTCGATTAAATCTCTTTCATGGATGTTTAAGTCATCCATAACATTTGGATCAAGTCTTGCTACTCCTTGACCAACATCTTTTTGTGAAATTGCTTCTGCAACTTTTAGAGTAATTTCATTTTCTGCCATGATAATCATCTCCTTTATGGCTGTAATTTAGTAATCATTAATTCATGTCAATCTTTTTGTTACTTTTTGTAACTTTATTGACAGATATACTTGTGTATGATTTACTATATAAAGGTTTCGGTTCAAAAATTTTTAAAATTAGTTTTTAAATAAGGTTATTTTTTATAATAACTTAAATTATTTGGTAATTTAAATTATATTAAATTTAAAATTTTATTTTATCAAAAAAAGTAATTTTTAAAGTGTTATAATTAAATTTAAAGTTTAATTACTTTTTGACACTTTAATGTATGTTCGTATGAATTAAAACAGTTATCTGATGACTCCGCCAAATCCAGTGAATAATTCTTTAACTTTTTCAATATCTTCTTTGGATAATGCAACAACTTCAAAAGTCAAGCTGATGGAATCATCACTGATTTGAGGTCCATTATATTTGTCAGTTAATGTAATATCAATTATGTTGGCAATATTTTTAACAGTGTTTTCAATTATTTCAATGTTGACATTCTTTGAGAAGACACAACTGATTGATTCTACCTTATTGTCAAAATTAATGATTTTCCAATCATAAAGCTCTTTTTCACTTAAAACTTCAATGTTTGCTACACGCAATCTTTTAATGTTGTTTCTCTTTCTTAGGATAGCGGTCTTATTTTCTATTTTTTCCAAAATTCCAACATGAATTTTTCCTGAGTAAATATGCCTTAATCCAACTTCGCTGCCTATTGATTTATTTAATAATGTGAATTCATGATTAAGACCGTTTATTGCTTTATCACTTCTACCCAATGCATTTTTAATATCTCCCATGTGTTTGGTAGCTTTAATTGCAATTTCCACAAATTTTTCATCATCCTTGTTATTTATTACATCTCTTAACTCAATAACTGCATCTGCAAAAGTATTTCTAATTTTAGGGCCGTTGTTGTTCATGGATTGGATATAATATGTTAAGTAAGGATTTTGTGCAACAATACGGGCAATCATATCAATCATGAGATTGTAAATTGGGCTTTCGTAATCTTCAGTTTCAGAAATGTCCACTTTTAATTTTTCAATTGCTGATGCTGTTGAAATAAATGAAAAATGAGTTAGTACTTGCACAATACTCATCATATAATCATGTTTTTGAGCAGTAGTTTCAATTATTCTCATATGTTGGTCATTGAAGTAATTGTAGACTTTATCGTACCATTCACCTTTTTTGGTGGCAGTCAAAACAATTACCTGATTGTCCAACTCTGTTGTTCTTGGACCAAAGATAGGATGTGTTGGAATATATTCTACATGGTCTGGCAATACTTCTTCCATGGTCTTTGAAGGTTCTTCCTTAACTGAAGTTACATCCATCATTAATGAACCTGGTTTCATAAATGGTGCCACTTCACGTATCACGTTGGATGTGTGGTGAATTGGAACTGAAATAATCAATATGTCACTAATATTTGCCAAATCAGTATTTGATTCAATATAGTTTACATTTAAGCTATCTGCAACGCTTTTACCTTTTTTATGATCTCTTCCAGTTATATATACATCAAATTCATCTCTCAAGTAGTAGACGATGGTCTTACCTAAACCGTCACTACCTCCAATAATTCCAACATTCATTTTAATCATTTATAATTTTTAAATTAGTAAGTATATATAAATTATTAAGTAGAAAAATTATTGTGAAAACATGAAAATTATAAAACAAGATACAAAAGAAGGAATTATTGAAATAGTTCCAGAAACCTTGGATGATTTATGGCATCTATCTCATATAATAGTTGAAGGAGATAATGCATCCTCTAAAACAACAAGACGTATTCAGGATAATACTGGAGATAAATTAAGAAGTGATAGGGGAGTTAAAAAAACATTCTATTTGGGTTTAGATATTGAAAACATCACTTTTCATTTATTCACAGGAAAATTAAGATTGACTGGTACAATCACAAGAGGTCCTGAAGATTTAATTCCTCTTGGATCACACCATACTTTGGAAGTTAAACTTAATACTCCAATAACTATCAAAAAACAGAAATGGCCAAAATGGGCAATAAAAAGACTTAATCAGGCTATTGATGCATCTAAAAAATTATCTGCTATAATCATCGTACTTGAAGATGACACAGCAACCATAGGTTTGATGAGACAGTTTGGAATTGAATATTATGGTCCTATTAAAGGTCATGTGTCTGGTAAGAGGATTATTGATAAAAACAGACAGAAGAATATTGTTCAATTTTATGACAAAGTAATTGAATCAATACAAAAATTCGATTCAATCCAGAATATAGTTATTGCTGGACCTGGTTTTGTTAAAAACGATTTCTATGATTATATTAAAGACAAATATAAGGATTTAGCAAAAATGTCTGTCATTGAATCTACTGGATCTGGAGGTCGCAACGGTATTTGTGAAGTTTTAAAGAAAGGTACTGTTGAAAAATTAACTTCAGAAAATAGGGTTGCTCAGGAAATGGGTGCTATTAACAGATTGCTCGCTGAAATAGGTAAGAATTCATCTAAAATTGCATATGGTATAAAACAAACCAAAAATGCAATTAATCTTGGTGCAGTTAGTGAACTTTTGATTTTGGACACTAAGGTAGCTAGTGAAAATATGGGTGAATTGATGGACATGGTTGAAAACATGAAAGGTGAAGTGATGGTTGTTAGTAGTGAACATGAAGGCGGAAAACAATTGGAGAGTCTTGGGGGCATGGCAGCCATTTTAAGATACGAAATTGTTTAATGTTTATGTACAAATTTATATAATATGAACAATTAAGAATAATTATATACAAGTGATAACATGTTTTATTCATCGATTATTATTGCATTAATTATTGTTTTTATCATAACTGCAGTAAGTACTGCAGTGTTGGATATTATTTTTAGATTTTTAGGAAAAATGGGATATCTAGGTAATCTATATCCAAATGTAAGGGGAGGTATTCCTCGTGCTATTGGTGTAGTTCCATTTATTGTATTGTCCTTTTTTATGTTGCCCAAGTGTAACTCAATGATTTTGATTATCGGTATATTTGCATTGATTGATGATATTTTAGGAAGAAAAAAATGTGTTCCACTCGGTATTGAATGGGGTCAACTTTCAAGAGGAATTGGAATTATATTGGTGATGGTTGCAGGTATTATTGAAGGATACTGGATTTCAGCAATACTCATTGCTTTAATGGTTCAACCGCTCAATATTTCAGATATGCAGCCTGGAAGTACTTGTATTGTCACAATGATTATGTCTGTTATTACAATGGTTCTCATGTTGATTGTAGGTTCTCCAATGGTAAGTGAGTTACCTGCTGTTTATACTCCATTATTAATATTCGTTGTATGTGCAGCTTACTCTCCACTTGATTTCTCCGGAAAAATCATGTTGGGTGAAGTTGGAAACCATACATTCGGAGTGGCACTTGGTTTAGCTTTTTATTTAGTTGGAGGATTATGGTCAGTTATTCTACTTGGATTCATAACTGTTGCTTTAATTGCATTTGTCAGAAGAAATACCTTAAGAGTTTTCTTTAGACAGAACTTAAATATAGTAAATCCAACTTTTGGTGATTATTTCATGGATGTATTATCTGGTGGAGGATTAGGTGACTTATTTAGAAGATTGCTTCTTAAAGATAAAAAATATGTCATTACTAATCCTTTATTGATTTCATTAGGATTTAGAAGATTGCTGTTCAATCCTTATGCAACTCATTCAAGAAAATATACTTCTAAAAAAATACCAAAATTAGGAAAGGAGGTGTAATGGTATGAAAGCATTTTTTACGGTTACAGGAAGAGGTTTAGGTGGTGATGCAGTTGTCGCAATCAACACAATGGAAGCCCTTAGAAAAAGGGGGGTGGAGTGTGAAATTGGTTTAAATGAAACTGCTTCCGGCGATCTTTTTGAAAAAAATGGTTTTACTGTACGTAAAATTTCAATACCTCATGCGGGAGGTCATGCAGCAACCAAACTGTCTGCAATAAAAGGTGCTTTAAAACTATTAACCGCAACTTTCAAAGCAAGGTCTGCTATTAGGAAATCAAATGCTGATTTTGTAGTTGGTGTCTTGGGCGGGGGTGCAATTGTAGGTTCTTTAGGTGCTAAATTCGCTGGAAAACCTTGCATTTCTTTAATTTCAACACCTTTGGATTCAAAGGTATGTCCTAAATTTAATTCTTGTTATGTATTGCCTGAATTGGATAAATTTAGATTAGATACTCTTCCTAAAAATATGGAAAGATCATTTTATCCGCTGACTGATGATATTGGTGAAGGAGATGAAGATATTGCTCTTCAAAAATTAAAAGAGTATCCTAATTTTGATGAAAACAAAAAGACAATTATATTTTCTTCAGGTTCTTCAATCTTTAAAGGAATGATTGATGCTATGAGTTTAGTAGCTGGAGCAACTGATAAATATAATCTTGTTTTAATTGGCCGTCCTTTAAAAGAAGAATATTATGATTTAATTGATGAAGAAAAAGTGGTTTATGTTGGTTTCATTGATTGGGTTAAAGATTTATTCAAATTTGCTGATCTGGCTGTTTTAACAGATGATGGTGTTTCTCTTGAGGAAGCTATGATTTGTGAAAAGCCAATTATTGCTCTTACACGCGTAAAATGGGGAAGATATCAGAATATGGCTGGTGTATTCAAGGGAGCTATTATTGAATCTGAAGTCACTGATGTATGTAAAAGCATACAAGAAGCGTTTGAAAATTATGATTCCCTAAAAGAAAATGCTGAAATGTATGGTAAAAAATGTTTCAAAGCTGCTGATAGTTTAGCAGATGGAATATTAAAAAAAGTAGAATAGTGGTATTATAACCACATATTTTTTATAATTTTATAATTTGTATCTGTAGATGGGTGAATTTCTATAAATTCATCATAATCATCTAAATCATAATCCATTCTCATTAAATAAGATAGATATGCAACGTCACTTACTGAGGATGGGGAAATTGAATTAATTCTATTTATTTTGTTGTTTTTCTTATCGAATTCAATTTCTGAATATCCTGTATCTCCAGATAAAATGTTCCAAAATGCTGAAGGTCCTGCTATTGCGGGAATTGCAATTGTTTCCTTGTCTTCTTCAGGGCATTGTGATTTTTCATTTTCAACAAAACTCACTTCCATGTTCAAACTTAATGTTTGAGGAATACAATTGTAGCTTACTTTATTTGAGTATCCTGCCATATTCCTTGCTGCTGTGATGCCCTCTTTTCTTGCTACTGGTGTCAACTGATAACCTCCAGTAACATCACCTGCAGCATATACATTCTCTTTAGAAGTTTTCATCATTTCGTCAACTTTGATTGTTTTGTCATTGTTTAACTCAACAATTCCTTCAACAATTTCACTGTTTGGGGTTCTTCCGGTTGCAAAAAATGGAACTCCATCTAATTCTTCACCATTATCAAGCAAAACTTTATCTTCAAATGCTTCCACAACATTTGTATTTTCATAAAGAGTTATGTCCTTCATTATATGTTCTAAAACATATTTTTTGGTATTTGCAGTAATCTCTTTTAAAAATGAGCTTCTTGCAAGGATATTAACTTCACTGCCTAATGTGGAATAGATATTAGCTATTTCCCCAGCTATTATTCCACCACCTATTATGTTTAATTTTTCAGGCACATCATCAAGTTTCAATATATCCTTATTTGTAAGTCCAAACTCATTGCCTTTGATATCTGGAATAAAAGGACGTGCACCTGTTGCAACAAGTAAATTGTCATATTCAAAACTTTCATTATTTACCTTAACGGTATCACCTTCAATACTAGCTTCACCATATATGACATTGTTTCCGACACTTTCATTTTCCAATTGATTTAAATGTCTTAGTTTTTCTTGTGTTTCAACAATTTTCTCAACAATTTTTTCATAGGATACTTCAAGTTGACTTTTTATGAATCCATGTTCATTAAATCGTTTGTTTGAATCTATGAATTTAGTAATGTCAGTTAATGCACAAACGACCATGCAACCTTCATTTAAACAGGTACCTGCAATATGATTTTTTTCAATTAAGGTAACGTCTTCCCTTAATCTTCCGAGTTGCAATGATCCTAATCTTCCAGCCGGACCGGATCCAATAACAATATTTTTCATCATAACACCATTTAGATAATTTTATATATACTAATTTTTAAATTATTTATATATTAAATTTTGGAGGAGAAAATATGTGTATTGCAGCACCCGCTCATGTAGTTGAGATTAATAGAGAAGATAACTGGTTATATGCTGACTTCGGTGGAGCAAGACAGCAAGCAAAAATAGATCTTTTACCAGATGTAGAAGTTGGTGATTATGTTCTTATTCATGCTGGTTATGCAATAGAAAAATTAACTGAAGAAGCTGCTAAAGAATCTTTAGAAGCTTGGGAAGAACTTTTAGAAATTCTTGAAGAAGAAGATAAAGAAATGGAAAAAGCAAGAATGGCTGATTTAAATCAGTAAATAGACACTCTTGTTACTCCTTTTATTTTTAAAAATTCATTTATTAAATCACCACTTACAACCTCTTCGGTTATAATGGTTAAAATTGGACTTTCTTGGAGTTCTGTATCTTCGGCATAAGCTTGTCTTATTCCAATTCCTTTTTTTGTAATTAAATTTGTAGTGTTTGAGAGTACTCCATCGCTTTCAGATCCACATTCTATTTCTATTACTCCTAATTTCAAATTTTTTGCAATATTTTTTAGAAGTGTTCCTGCTGGCATGATGTTGCTGAAAAGATTGTATAATTCTTCATCTTCTTGTATTACTTCAATTGTAGATTTAATTGCTCTTCTATCGACATCAGCTGCTGTTGCCAATGCTTTATCGCTTATTTTTAAATTTCCACAATATATTTTACCATCTTCACTTAAAGATAGTCCGAGTTCAATCATTTTTTCTGCTACTCTAATTCTTGCAGGGTATTTTTTGAATTTTTCATTAATTTTTTCCCACATTTAATCAACATTCCAACTTTTTGTACATTTAAGTTAATTTATGTTGAATATAATATATATTGTTATGCTATTCTTATCAAAAAAAGTTAATTAAAAAAATTTGGTTAAAAATTAAGATAAAATAATTATGTATTTGAAAATTATTATAAAAATAGTTTAGAAGTAGGCTAGATGGGATTCGAACCCATGACCTCCCGGTTATCAGCCGAGCGCGCTAACCAAGCTGTGCCACTAGCCTATGAATATTATGTGGCAGTTAACTGTCAACACTTATACTTATATTAATTCCTATATATAAACCTTTCGGCTATACATAGAAATTAATCAAAATTTTGAAAATTATCTATTAATCATTTCATTAATGGAATCTGCCATAGCATGTCCTTCGACAATAATTTTTGCTTTTTCGATTCCTTCGACTGCTTCTGCTCTAACTTTTGCATCAGCAGCAATACGGGTAATACTCATACAACCTGGGTTGGTTGGTTTAAGAGTAATTTCAGCTTGATCTCCATCAACTTTGATGTTTTGAACAATGCCCATTTCTACAATACTGATTCCCATGTGTGGGTCGTTAATTACAGTAATAGCATCTTTAATATTATTTACTAATTCTTCAGACATATATTTTGCCTCCTGTTTTTTAGTATACATATACTATTGATAAAGGTATTTATAAACATTGTTATTTTTTTCTAACAAAATCACAGTAAAATCATTTTAATCTATGTTTTAATTTAACACCAATACCATTGCGACATTCTTCCATTTCTTGTCCTGTCATAACTGCCTTTCCAACACCTACAACAACATCGTCCTTAACGACAACAACTTCATCATTAGGTACAATTTTGTGGTCTGCTTTGACAACTCCTGGTGCAAAAACAGTATTTGTTGTTAAATCAAAATCAATCTCAACAATGTGTATTCTCAAATCTTTTAAAACTTCTCCACCATATAAGTTTAATCTGTATAACCCATGATCTTTATTCAATAAAGCTAATTGTTTGCTGTCGGAAAATACTCTTTTATGATACATTCCTTTTGTTTTAACATTATCTGGAATGAATTTATCTCCGTTTTCTCCGAATTGGAATTTAGCAATTGATCTTAATTCATGTAATGTTTTTTCTCTTCTGTTTATTCTTTGATGATTTTTAAGTTCCATTCTTAAATTGTAAAGGGAATCTGGGGAAGTTGGTCTTCCATCTTCACAGACATTTATGAAATCATCAACATATGCTTCACAGGATTCCAAATATCCACCAGCAAGGTTTGCGACAATTGTTTTTCCTTCACAGTATTTTGCAATTAACTTTCCGGTTTCTTCGATTTCATCTTGGGACCAGGAACCAGTTGTGCTTACGTCGTAAGATTGAATTGGGAATGTATTTTCAAGTTCTCTTGGACAAATTCCAAATGGGGATGTTACAATAAGTTCCTGATAAGAACGAGTAAGTTTCCTAAATTTTTGATGGGATTTTGAATTGGAATAAGGTTTTTTCATACTGCACGGCAATAAAACAACAGTATCTCCAAGAGGTTCCATCATTTCCATTCTTTGTCTCCATCTAACCGCTTCTGGACGATAAAGAGACTCTTCACTTGAACATATTACTTTCATATTATTCCTCAAAAGCTTTAATTAATTCATTATCTAATTCGATTAGTCTTTTAATGTTTCCGTCACTGTCTGCTATTCTTCTTTTCCATTTTTTTATAACAAAATCAATATCTACCTCTTCACTTCCACTTACTAAATTGTCTGCATGTGCAACAATTTTTTCTTCAAGTGTCTGAGGTAAATAGGATTTTTCAGGAAGTCCAAGTTTTACAGCTTCTTCTCTAGTTATTCCAGCGCCTATATGTCTTTCAATAATGTTTAGAACATCTTCGGAATAATCGTATTTTTTAGCTATTTTGACTCCTTCAATAGCATGTGTGATGTCATGAGTTTTAGATCTTCCAATATCATGTAGGATAGCGCCCTGTTTAATCAAGTCGCTGTCTACATTATCAAAATTAGTAGCTATTTTCATAGCTTTTTTATAAACTGCTTTGCAATGGTCTATAACATTTTCAGGAGTATTCTCCTTTTTAAGTAATTCAATTTCCATTGTTATCTATTTATTTGCCTACTTTTTTAATAAATGAATTGTAATTACTTTCAACAATTTCAATGTGGTCTTTAAGTTCTTCAATAATTTCAGCATTGTCTTGGAATACTAAGTCTTCATCACATGCGGGGCATAAAAATTCATAGTAAGGATCTGCTGCTGTATCAAAGTCAAACCTGACATGTCCATATGGACATACAAAAAACATGTTTTGTTCTTCATTTTCTAATTTTTCTTTGAGTTCAGCTAATTCTGCTTCACTGTCTTTTTTAATCCTGTTAATCAATTCGTCTTCTTCAAATTTCCAAGAATATGTGAACCATTGGGTTTCAGGGTCTTTACTTCTTTTATAATTAGCAATTTTTAAATCGTAAAGTTTGTATAATATTTTTCTAACGATATTTAATTTAATATCAGTTTTTTGAGCTATCTCTTCGTCTGTTTCAACACCTTCAAGTAATGCTTTGATGATTGGTGTGATTGTGTTTTCAACAGTATCTTGGATATGGGTATTGATATATTCCACATCAGCAGGTCTAATTTCAAGTGCTCTTATAAGATTTTCCATTCCATCAGGGGTTGATTTATCAGGATATCTTTCTCTAAAATTTTTTTTAAGGTTTTCTTCGTGGTCTTTCTCAACAATTTGTGATAATAATTTCTTTACTAATATATCATCTATCATTTAATTTCCCCTAATTTGTCCGTGCTTTTTAATGTAATTTTGGAACTTTTAAAAAATAAACTAAAAATCATGATTAATTTCTTTGTTAATAGTAATTTAAAGTTATATTTTTTTTATTATAAAAATATAACTATAATTCCATTAATATTCTTCTAAAATGGATAATAAATTTTCAATAATATATTCTACTTCTTTATCACTTAAAGTGGAATATACTGGTAAACTTATTTCATTTTTGAATAAATTGTATGCATTAGGGTAATCTGCAATATCAAAACCTAAATTTTTATATGCAGTGAGCATAGGTAATGGTTTATAATGCACGTTGGTGCTTATTCCTTTTTCATCCATTTTAACTATTATTTCATTCCTTTGTTCTAAAGTAATGTCTTTGATTCTAGTTAAGTATAAATGGCCTGAAGATGTTGAATTTTCAGAGAAATGTTTAGGGCAAATAACTTTGCTGTCTTTAAATCCTTCATCATATTTTTTAATGATTTCATGTCTTCTTTTAAGCATGGAATCATATCTTTCAAGTTGTCCAAGTCCGATTCCTGCTTGAACGTCAGTCATATTGCATTTGTATGCTGGAAGGAGAATGTCATATTCCCATGATCCTTTTTTGGTTTTCTCTAATGCATCTTTTGTCTGACCGTGAAGTGAAAGGATTTGTAACTGTTTGTATAATTTTTCTGAATCGATACCTTCATGTTTCTTCCAGGTTACTGCTCCACCTTCTGCTGTTGTTAAATTTTTAACTGCATGGAATGAAAAACAGGTAAAATCAGCAAGAGTTCCTGCAGTTTTATTATTTTGAACAGCTCCAAAACCATGAGCACAATCAGCCAATACAATAATTCTGCCAAAGGCATCTTGAAGTTCGTTATTGGAAGTAAACAATCCTTTTTTATTTTCAATTATTTCATATATCTTATCATAATTACATAAGATACCTGCAATATCCACTGGCATTATTGCTTTTGTTTTTTCAGTAATTGCCTCTTCAACTTTTGTGTAATCCATTTCTTCTTTATCTTCTTGACTGTCAATTATTACTGGGGTAGCTCCCACGTGACATATTACACTACAAGTTGCAGTATAAGTGTATGCGGGTACAATTACCTCATCGCCGTCTCCAATACCCAATAACCTTAAAGTCATTTCTAAAGCAGTAGTTGCAGCACTTAAACAAACGGTTTTGTCACTTTTACAGTATTCACTTATTCTTCTTTCAAATTCTTTTGTTTTAGGTCCAGTTGTAATCCAGCCTGATCTTAATGCAGAGATTACTTCTTCAATTTCTTTTTCACTTATGTCTGGTGGGGAAAATGGAATATTCATATTATTTACTCTCCGTTAACTTCTTGAGGTTCTTTGTAAGTAGGAACACATTTTTTCATTGTTTCTTTAATGATTTTGTTGTCTGTAATTTCATTATTGATAATTTCTCTAAATGCATCTAATTTTTCTTCAATATCATCCATTGTGAAATGCATAGGTTCTGTGATGAATATTTTTTCATGTCCAGTTCCTTCAAGGTTTTCTTCATCCATTAAAATTTCTTCATATAACTTTTCTCCAGGTCTTAAACCTGTGAATGTAATGTCAATGTCTTTTCCAAGAGTCAATCCTGATAATTCAATTAAACTTTTAGCCAAATCATAAATTTTAACAGGTTCGCCCATATTCAATACAAATATTTCTCCACCTTTTGCATAGGTGATTGATTGTAATACTAATGCTACTGCTTCAGGTATTGTCATGAAGAATCTTGTTATATCTTTATGGGTTACGGTAACAGGACCTCCTGCTTCAATTTGTTTTTTAAATAATGGTACAACTGATCCATTACTTCCTAAGACATTTCCAAAACGGACTGCAACAAATTCGGTTTCACTTTCTTTATCTTTAGCTTGTATAATCATTTCGCAAACTCTTTTGGTAGCGCCCATGATATTTGTTGGATTGACTGCCTTGTCTGTTGAAATTAAAATAAAACGTTTTGTGTGATATTTGTCACATGCATTTACGAGATTGTAAGTTCCAAATATGTTATTTTTAATTGCTTCAGTTGGATTATTTTCCATTAAAGGAACATGTTTATGGGCTGCTGCATGGAAAACAACTTCTGGAGAATATTCTTCAAATAGTTCAAACATTCTTTCTTTGTCTCTAATGTTTGCAATAATTGCTTTGACTTCTACATTGGGATGTTTGTCCTTAAGTTCTAGTTCAATATCATATAAACTATTTTCATATATGTCTAACATTAATAATAGTTTTGGATTTTGAAGCATTATTTGTCTACAGAGCTCTGAACCGATGGATCCACCTCCACCAGTTACTAAAACAACTTTATTATTAATTAAGCTTTTAATATTATTGTTATCAAGTTCTACAGGGTCTCTTCCAAGTAAATCTTCAATTTCAATGTCTCTTAAACTACCATATAAGTTTTCAGAAGATATGATTTCTCTTAAATCAGGCAATGCTTTTACTTTTGCTGCTGTTTTATTACAGATTTCTAAAATCTCTTTCTTATTTTTATTATCTATGTTTACTATTGTGAAGAATATTGTATCAATTTCTTCTTTTTCACAGATTTTCTGGATATCTTTTCTATTACCAATAATTTTTACTCCAGCAACTGAATAACCCATACGTTTTTTATTATCATCGATGATACCAATAATATCGTATTTTCCTTTTAATGAGGTTTGTAATGTTTTAATAATGTTGTTTGCGGAATATCCTCCACCAATGATTAACAATTTTTCCTGATTTTCTGGAGTGTAATTGATTCCCTTATTTGCAATGTCTGACAATAATGCATATCTTATTACTAAACGGTATGCAATGGTTATGATACCTATGATAATTCCGCTTGTTAAATTGAACTTAATTGATGGGTTTTTCATACCGATTATCTCTTCGATTAAAGAAACTACAAGTAAAGATATAACTGAAAGAAGGATGTACATAATATAGTCTTGGTTGGTTTCATAACGAATAATGTTGGCATATCTTTTTGTTAATCTGAAAACGATTTGCAAAATGACTATTGCGAGTATGATACTAATTAAGATTTCATTACCAATTATTAGACTTTCCGGATGCATTAAAAATGAATCTGTAATTAGAACTGACATTAAATAATATCCTAAAATTACAGAAATGCTATCCATTAAGGGTAATAAGAAATTTCTATATTTTCCAAAACTATTTACGTTCATGATGTTCATCCTTGTAAAATTTTAACTTATAACTTATAATATTTTAAGCATTATTTATTTATGTAAATTGCTTAATATAAAATTTTCTTCAAAAGAAATTTTTAACTTAAATTTGGTATTTAAGCTAATTTTATTTTAATGGTGTGTGGTTATTTTTTTCTAATAATTACTGCAGGGGTGTGAGTAATTGAATCAAGGTCATTTATAGTTACTTCGTCAAATTCAGTACCTAATACTTCTTTAACACTATGGATTGTTTTCATTTCTGTTGAAAGTGATTTTTGATAATCTTCAGCAATATTTGCTATCCTAAGTGCAGTTTCAACATCCATTTTTTCACTGCAACCCAATGGGGTGGATCCCATATTTTCAGATAACTGTCCTTTAACATATCCAAAAAATCCATTGTCTGCATCGATACCATCAATTGCAATTGGAAGACCTGTGAAATATTTTCCATTTTTCATGTATGTTGCATCAGTATCAATAATCATTACACAAACTTCTTTCCCAATTTTGTTTTTCAAGTCTTTTGCAACTTGTTCGGGATTATCCGGAAGTAGAGAAACATAAGTTCCGGGAGCATTACTCAAATCAACTCCTGCCTCAGAAGCGGGTTTCAATGCATGTTTTAAACCATATAACTGCAATATAACTTCTTTATGAGCATAGGTTTCCTTGGGTAATTTTCTCAAATTCTTGATTGTTCTCTGTTTAATGCCTAATGCAGGGCCTAAAATATATCCCCAAAGATATTTGCTCCATACTGTTGTTAAAAATTTAGCGGTAATTGAGGGGGAATATTTTGATTCATCAACTAATCTGCCTTGTGCAACTGAAATTGGGGTTTCAGCTATTACTAAATAATCATCATCTTTCATTAATTTTTGAGCAGGCTCAATAATTACATTTAAATCATCATTTGGTTTGATATAACCTGTTTCAATAGGAATTACAATGTAATCTCCTTGAATAACATGTTTTATATTTTTTAATTCATCATCACTTGTCATAAAAATCTTTATTATAATTGATATAATAAATATAATGATAATAGAGTATTTATCTATTTTGGGATGATTGATATGGCAAGAAGATTTATTACATATTTCGATAAAGAAGGTAATGATTACACAGATGAATTAATAATGGCTATTAAAGACAAATTAGATGTCACTAATATTAAAAGAATTATTATTGCTTCTGCCACTGGTGAATCTGCATTGAAATTGTACGAAGCTGTTGGTGATGAAGTGGAAATAATTAATGTAACTCATCATATGGGATTCAGCGGACCCAATGAATCAGATATAACTGAAGAAATGGTTGAAAAACTTGAAAAGGTGGGAATCAAAACTTATTTCGGAAGTCATGCATTCAGTGGTGCTGCAAGAGGAGTTACCAATAAATTTGGAGGATATTCTCCATTAGATGTTGTAGCTAATACTTTCAGAATGTTTTCACATGGTATTAAAGTTGGAGCAGAGATATCTATTATGGCTACAGATGCTGGTTTAATTCCAGTTGGGGAAGAGATAATTGCTGTTGGTGGAAGAGGCCATGGTGTTGATAGTGCAGTTATTTTAACTCCTGTTAATTCAAAAGATCTATTTAATTTAAAAATTCATGAAATTATTGCAATGCCAAGAGATTAAACTAAATATTTTTTAATATTTGACATAATTTTTGGTATGAATATAAATTAGTTGCATTTAAATATTAGTAAAAATAGAAATATCTAACAATTATTTTAAAGCAGAGAATGTGGGGTTAATTTGTGAAATTTATAGACGATGCAATCAAAGAATCCGAACAAAGAATGGAAGAAAAAGCACCTGAAAAACTTTCCTCTGATATTGATGATGAACTTATTAAGATGATGGAAGGTGCTCAAACTAGTATTTTTGTTGTTGGTGCTGGAGGAGCAGGAAACAACACTATTTCAAGATTAAATGAAATGGGTATCGAAGGTGCAACCACAATTGCAGTAAATACTGATGCTCAAGATTTATTTTACAGTCAATCTACTAAAAAGATTCTTTTAGGTAGAAAAACTTCTAAAGGATTAGGAGCAGGTGGAGAACCATCTGTTGGTGAAGAATGTGCTGAAGAAAGTGAAGATGAAATTAGAGATGAATTGGAAGGCGCAGACATGGTATTTGTCACCTGCGGTCTTGGTGGAGGAACTGGAACTGGTTCAGCACCAATTATCTCCAAACTTTCTAAAAAATTAGGTGCATTAACCGTTGCTGTAGCTACTATGCCATTTTCAGCAGAAGGTATCAAAAGAAGAGAAAATGCTGAACAAGGTTTAGAAAAACTTCAAGAATCTGCTGATACTGTTATCGTAATCCCAAATGATAAATTATTAGAAGTGGCACCTAACTTACCTTTAAACAAAGCATTTATGGTATCTGATGAAATTTTAGGTAGGGCTGTTAAAGGTATCACTGAATTAATTACCAAAAAAGGTCTTGTAAGTTTAGACTTTGCTGATATTAGAAGCATCATGGGTGGATCTGGAATGGCTATGATTGGTATGGGTGAATCCGATACTGGTGACAGAGCTTTAGAATCTGTACATGAAGCATTAAGCAGCCCATTATTAGATATTGATATTTCAAATGCTACTGGTGCATTAGTTAATATATCTGGTAGTTCTGACTTAACATTACATGAAGCAGAAAAAATCGTTCAAGTTGTTGCTGATAAATTAGATCCTGAAGCTAACATTATTTGGGGTACTCAAATTGATGAAAGTCTCCAAAATACTGTTAGAACCACTGTGGTTGTTTCAGGTATTAAAACTAACCAAGATTCTGATAACAATTCTGATATTGAATATGCAGAAGACAATTCAGAAAATAAATCAGCTGACGATCAATTAGATGATTTCATTGATGGAGTCTTCTAATTTTATCTTTTTATTTTTTTTAAAAAATGCAAACATTTATTAATGTTTAAACTTAAAAATTATTTTATTACTATTATTTTATTATAATTTATAAAAATTCTTAATTTTGGTTATTTAAATGAATGTTCAAGAAGATTTTAACAAATTTATCAAAGACAGTAAAAGAGTATTAAAAGTAGCTAAAAAACCAGATGGTAAAGAATACCGTGAATTAGCTAAAATTGCAGCATTAGGTGTTGCAGTTATTGGTGTTGTTGGTTATTTCATTGTTTTATTAGGCTCTTTAATAGGTTTATAAACCTAACTTTTTTATTTTTTTGATCTTATTTATTATAATAAAATTCTTTGTAATGCTTTGTTTTATTTAAAATTATCATTTTTTTGAAAACTTTTAAATACTATAATTTATATAGATATTCATATTATAGAATTCTTATTTTCGAGACAATTTTTTCTTGAAAATTATGGCTTTTATAATATTTTTAACTTAATGTATGATTTTATTAACAGGAAAAATTTTAAAAATAGGTGAATTTTTTATGGAAGATACTAATAGTTCCATATATGCTCTTAAAACATCCGCAGGTCAAGAAAGAAATGTTGCTAGACTCTTAGCACGTAAAGCTAGAACCATTAATGGTGTAGGCATTTCCTCAATTCTTGTTCCAGAATCTTTAAAAGGATATATTTTAGTTGAATCTTCAACAAAAATAGATCTTAGAAACCCTGATTTAAAAGTACAACATTTAAGAGGGGTTGTCGGAGGCAATGCAACCATTACTTTCGAAGAAGTAAAAAGATTCTTAAAACCGGAACCAATTATTTCCTCTATTCAAAAAGGAAGTATTGTTGAACTTATTTCTGGTCCATTTAAAGGAGAAAGAGCAAAAGTGGTTCGTATTGATGAATCACGTGAAGAAGTCGTTCTTGAGTTAATAGAAGCTGCAGTACCAATTCCGGTTACTGTTAAAGCTGATCAAATTAGAATAATTCAAAAGGAGGCTGACTGATGGCTAAAGATACAGTCGAAGTTCTTATCGAAGGTGGAACTGCAACTCCTGGTCCACCATTAGGTCCAGCTTTAGGACCTCTCGGTATTAACATGATGCAAGTAGTTGAAGAAATTAACAAAAAAAGCGCTGACTTCGCAGGAATGAAAGTGCCTGTTAAAGTTATCGTGGACAGAGACACTAAAGATTTCGAAATTGAAATCGGTACTCCACCTACAACTGCTCTTATCATGGAAGAGTTAGGCATCGAAAAAGCTTCTCATGAACCAGGTTTAGATATTGTTAATGACTTACCAATTGAAGCTGCTTTCAAAATCGCTAGAATGAAATTCGATTCATTACTCTCTAACGATTACAAAGCAGGTATCAAAGAAGTTATGGGAACCTGTGTTAGTATGGGATTATCTGTTGATGGTAAAGACCCAAGAGAAGCACAAAAAGATGTTGATGCTGGAAAATATGATGATATCTTATTAGAATAGATATTGTTTTGTTAAATTTAAATTAAGTTAATAAATACAGTGTATATGATGTTATAATTCAAGTTATAATTGATATACTGTTTTTAATTCATGCAATCGTTGAAGAATTTTTTTCTTGTAATCGATACTCATGAAACCAAAAAATATCCAATGAACAGAAAATGTTCATGGGGGATTAATATGACACAAGATGTAATTAACGCGGTGAAGGAGGCAAAAGAACAATCTAAGCCGAGAAACTTCACTGAGTCCGTAGATATTATTATTAATATCCGTGACTTAGATGTCAAAAAACCAGAAAATAGGTTTAATGAGGAAGTTACTCTTCCTAAAGGCCGTGGCAAAGATGTTAAAATCGGAGTCATTGCTGATGGGGAACTCATTGTTCAAGCTAAAGACGCTGGTCTTGACACTGTAATTAATAAAGGAGATTTAGAAGCTTTCGGAAAAGACAGAAAATCCGCTAAAAAAATGGCAAACTCTGTTGATTTCTTAGTAGCTCAAGCTGATATGATGCCCCTTGTTGGTAGGTTCTTAGGACCTGTACTCGGTCCTCGTGGTAAAATGCCAAAACCAGTACCTGCAAGTATTAAATTAGCTCCTCTCTTAGAAAGATTACAAAATACTGTCAAAGTTGGTGTAAAACAACAAGCAAGTATTCAAATTGTTGTTGGAAGCCAAGACATGTCAGACGAGGATATAGCTGAAAATGTGGAAACTGTTCTTACAGTCTTAGACCGCAATTTAGAAAAAGGAAGAAGTCAAATCAAGTCCATGTTTATTAAAACAACTATGGGACCAGTAGTGAGGGTGATCTAATGGCTCATGTTGCAGAATGGAAAAAGGAAGAAGTCCAAGAGCTCAAAGCTATCATTAATCAATACGATGTAATTGGTATTGTTGATTTAATGAACATTCCTGCAAAACAGCTCCAAGAAATGAGAAAAGCTCTCAAAGGTAAAGCTGTTATCAGAATGTCTAAAATGAATCTTATTGATTTAGCTCTTGCAGATTGTAATGCTGATAAAAACAACCTTGTTGATTTATCTAATCACATGGAAGGTCAAGTTGCACTTATTGCAACCGAAATGAACCCTTTCAAATTATACAAAATATTAGAAGACAGCAAAACTTCAGCTCCTGCTAAACCAGGATCTATTGCTAGTGATGATATTATTGTACCTGAAGGGGACACAGGTTTCGCACCAGGTCCTTTCTTAGGTGAATTACAACAAGCTGGAATTCCTGCAAAAATTGATAAAGGTAAAATCTGCGTACAAAAAGAAACTGTCGTTGTAAAAGCAGGCGAAGAAGTTTCTAAACAAGTAGCAGCAACCTTATCCAGGATGGAAATCAATCCAATGGAAGTAGGAATCGATTTAAAAGCAGTATATGAAGAAGAAGCAATTTATACTTCCGACATACTTGCAATCGACGAAGAACAAACATTAGCTGACGTTCAAAATGCATTCAGAAATGCATTTAATTTATCTGTAAACGCAGCAATCCCTACTGATGAAACTATTTCCACTATTATTACTCTCGCATACACCAGAGCAATCAATGTTGGTGTTGCAGGAGCAATTATGACCTCAGAAACTGCAGAACCAATTATTGGTTTAGCACAAGCTAAAATGTTAGCTATTGCATCCGAAGTTGCTGACGCACCTGGTGCTATTGATGACGAATTAGCTGACAAACTCTCTAACGTTGCTGTAGCAGCAGTTCCAGTAGTTGGAGAAGTTGTTGAAGAAGAGGAAGAAGAGGAAGAAGAAGAAAGTAGTGAAGAAGAAGCAGCAGCTGGGTTAGGAGCTCTCTTCGGTTAAATTAATTAATTAAAATTTTTATTATTAATAAACTAACACTTTAAAAATTAATGGTGATAACATGGAATACATATATGCGGCAATGATTTTGCACAGTGCAGAAAAAGAGATTAACGAAGAAAATGTTAAAAGTATTATCGAAGCAGCAGGAATTGAAGCTGAAGATGCTAGAATCAAAGCTTTAATTGCAGCTTTAGAAGATGTTGACATTGACGAAGCTATGGAAACTACTGCTATGGCAGCAGCAGCACCTGCAGCAGCTCCTGTAGCAGCTGAAGCAGCTGAAGAAGAAGAAGAGGAAGAGGAAGAAGAAGCTTCTGAAGAAGAAGCAGCAGCTGGATTAGGTGCTCTCTTCGGATAGATTTTTTAAATCTATCACCTTTCTTTTTTTTATTTCTTATTTAAATCTCAAATAACTCTTATTTTAATTGAAAATTAACTATTTTTTATGATCTGAAATATTGTATTTAATATTTTAGTATTGATTTTATTCAATGAAATTTCTAAAAATCACTTTTTATCAGACTTTTTTCACTAATTATTTATTTAACAAAATTCATAGTATATTCTAATAAATAATTTAAACTGATTCATATGGTAGAAATTTTTGAAAAACTTGGTTATAAACTACAAACCTGTAAAACTTGTGGACAAGAGTTTTACTCCCAAGTTGATAGAGACACTTGTGGAGATGCTCCATGTGATGAGTATGGTTTTATTGCAAATCCTGCTACTGATAAACCGTACAATTTATATGAAATCCAGAAAGTTTTCAGAGAATTTTTAGAAAGTGAAGGACACACACATGTCCCAAGATATCCTGTTCTTGCTAAACGGTGGAGGGATGATGTATTCTTAGTTGGTGCATCAATCTTCTGTTTCCAGCCATGGATTACTTCAGGACTTGTTAAACCGCCAGCTAACCCAATTGCAATGGCTCAACCTTCAATCAGACTTAATGATGTTGATAATGTTGGACGTACTGGAAGACACATGACCTGTTTTACAATGGGTACCCACACTGTTATCAACAAGGAAGATGACTTCATTTACTGGGAAGATGAAACAATCAGAATATGTCATGAGTTCTTCAACTCAATTGGAATCAATACTGAAGAGATTACTTTCATCAAATCCTGGTGGTCTGGTGGAGGTAACGAAGGACCTTGTTATGAAGTATGCTGCAGAGGAGTAGAACTTGCAACTCTTGTGTTCATTCAATATGAAACTTTAGAAGATGGCTCCAAAAAAGAAATTCCAATCAAAGTTGTAGATACTGGTTATGGACTTGAAAGAATTGCATGGATTTCTCAAGGAACTCCAACAGCTTACGATGCATGTTTTGCACCAGTTGTAGATAAATTAAGAGAATTGACTGGTGTTGAAATTAATGAAGATATTCAAGGAAGAAATGCACAAATCGCTGGAATGATGGATATTGAAGATATTGGAGATTTAAAAGAACTCCGTCAACAAGTTGCAGATAGTTTAGGTCTTTCTTTAGAAGATTACTTGAAAGCTGCAGAACCAATGGAAGCGATTTATATTATTGCAGATCACACCCGTTGTCTTGCATTTATGATTGCAGACGGAATCATTCCATCTAATGTGAAAGAAGGTTATCTTGCAAGATTGGTTTTAAGAAGAACAATTAGATTCATGAAAGATTTAAACATGAAAGAATCTCTTGCTGAAGTAATGGCAATACAACTTGATTTCTTATCCAAATTCTACCCAGAAATTCGTGATTCTGAAGAACATATTAGGAATATTATTGAATTGGAAGAAGAAAGATATGCTGCTACAGTTAAAAAAGGTAGAAGTATCGTTAAAAGATCAATCAAAAGACTCAAAAAAGAAGGCAAAAATGAAATGCCTCTTGACATGTTAATAGATTTATATGATGCACATGGAATTCCTCCTGAAACAGTTGTTGAAATGGCAGGAGATGATTTCACTGTGGATGTTCCAGGTAATTTCTTTACCCAAGTAGCAGGAGCTCACGAAAAAGATACTTCCAATAAAAAATCCACTTTCAAAGTAGATTTCCCTGAAACTGATTTATTATTCTATAAAGATTTCTACCAACAAGAATTTGAAGCGGAAGTTTTAGGATTAGTCGAAAAAGATGGTGATAAATGTTTAGTATTTGATAAAACAGCATTTTATCCTGAAGGAGGGGGTCAGCCTTCAGACATTGGTGAAGTTTCCATTAATGGAACTATCTTTAAAATGGGTCATGCAGAAAAAGTTGACAATGTTGTATTACATCATGTAGATGCAGAAATCAAAGATGATGTAGTTGGTAAAAAAGTCACAGGTAAAGTTGACTGGACTAGAAGAATGACTCTTGCACGTCACCATACAGGAACTCACTTGGTTATTGCAGCTGCAAGAAAAGTATTAGGTCAACACATCTGGCAAGCAGGTTCTCAAAATGGACTTACAAGAGCACGTATTGACTTATCTCATTATAAACGTATCACTCAAGAAGAGCTCAATGAAATCGAAAAATTGGCTAATGAATATGTAATGGAAAACATTGATTTGGATATCAAATTCCACACAAGAGATGAAGCACAAGAATTATATGGATTTGTACTCTATCAAGGAGGTATTGTTCCAGGTAAAATGATTCGTGTTGTTAAAATCCCTGGAGTGGATGTTCAAGCTTGTGCAGGTACACACGTCTTAAGAACTGGTGTTGTAGGACCAATTAAAATCAATAAAACTGAAAGAGTTCAAGATGGTGTGGAAAGAATAGATTTCTCAGCAGGTCTTGCTGCAATTGATTCAATGCAACATGACAGTGAACTTTTAAGAGAAAGTTCCAATATCTTTAAAGTTGACAATGATCAACTTCCAAAAACATGTGATAGATTCTTCAGTGAATGGAAAGCACAGAAAAATGAAATCGACAGATTGAAATCACAAATTGCTTCTCTAAAAATGAATTCTTTAGCTGATGATTATGAAGAAATCAACGGTTTAAAAGTCGTATCAGAATTGATGGAAGCTGACTTTAAAGAACTTCAAAAAATAGCTACTGACTTTACTGACAGTGGAAAAGCGGATGTAGTTATTATGGGAAACAATGATGGTAAAATTGTTGGTGCAGCTTCTCAAAATGCAATTGATAATGGAATTAAAATCAATGATGTTATCAAAACTGCTGCTGGTGTATTAGGTGGTGGCGGTGGAGGCCGTTTAACCTTAGCACAAGGTGCAGGTAAAGATACAGATAAAATGGATGAAGCTATCCAAACTGCTGTTGAATTAATCAAAGGATAATTATTATCCTTTTCTTTTTTTATTTATTTTTAATCAAATTATATTAGTTCTAATTTTCTAATTTGTTATCCATCTCATAATAGACAGTTCTTGATGAAAACCATGCAATCAAACCTATTGAAGATATGATTATTGAGCCAATCATAACATATTGTAATCCTCCATAGGACCATAAAAATGAGGATAATGCACTACCCATAGCTCCAAATATGAAATTGTTAACTACAAATACTGTATTTAATCTGCTACGTTCATTATTGGATAATGAGAATAATCTTGTTTGTGATAATATTAATACTCCTTGCACAGCTATTGAAATCAGTGCAGTTACAATTATTACTGTTATAATTGACTGATTTAAAAGAAGTGTTGAAGTACCTATTAAACTAAGGAATATAAATAATCCAAGTGCAGGTATACTTAATCCATTATCCTGCAATTTTCCAACCACGACTCCAAACAGTGAAGTAACAAGCCCTGCCAAACTAACAAATCCGATTTGTGTTGTTGTGTAATTAAATGGGCTTCCGGATAATAAAAATGTTAATGATGTCCAAAATATGTTAAAAATCAGTCCAAAGATCAATCCACTTTGAAGCAATATTCTAGGCAATACTTTGTATCTTTTTGCTGCTGTAAATACGATAAATATCAGTTTTTTATATGAAGTAAGTTTATTTTTTCTTGGAAGATCTGGCAAAACGTAAATCATAATCAAAATCATAATTAAATTAAGAATTGCTGCAATAACATAAACTAATCTCCATCCTCCAAATCCTGCAATTATTCCACTCATGAATCTGGAAAATATTGTTCCGGTGGTTATTCCAGAGGATACAATTCAAGCATCTGTCCACGATTTTCCTTTTCGCTTAAATCACTGGTTAAGGGTATTAAAATTTGTCCGGAAACTGTTACAATTCCCATGCTGAATAATGATAATGACAATATTGTAAAAGATGGTGCAATAATACATGATATCAAAGCTATTATTGATAATGACATTACTGTTGTAATTAACCTTTTTCTTTGAACAAAATCTCCTAATGGAACAATGAGTAAAATACCTAATGCATACCCAATTTGTGTTGAAGTAATAAGTAACCCTCCCTTAGCTCCGGGCAATCCAAAACTTGTCATTATTTGCACCAATAATGGTTGAGCCCAATACATATTACCAATTGCAAGACCAGAACAGATTGCAAATAGAATGGCTAATGCTGTTGTCATTTTTATTTGGTTTGTAGTTTCCATTTTATCAAGTGATTATTTTTTTAAAATTATATTTTTAATGTTGTAATTATTTAAATATGATGTTGTTAAAAAGGTTTATAAAGGTATAAACTAAAAATTATACTTGCTGTTATATTTTAAAAAACTAGTATAGAAGGGATTACTATTTTTTCAGCGTGAACTAAAAAGAGTTGTTTAAATGAATTATGATTTAATTATTGCCAGATATGGTGAAATTGGGATTAAAAGCCCTAGAGTAAGGTCTCGTTTTGAAAAAAAACTAGTTAAAAATATTAAAGCTACATTTGAGTGTAAAGTTGATAGGAATCAGGGAAGAATCTATATTTTCCCGGAAGATTTCGATGAAGGATTAGATCAATTAAATTATGTATTTGGTGTTGTATCTTATTCTCCAGCAGTTTCAACTCATACTAGCTATGAAGATATTGATGAAACATTAACTAAATACACTGAATCTTTAATTGAAGATGGTGTTTTAGATGAAAATACAAAATTTGCTATCAAATGTCGTCGTGTTGGAACACATGACTTTTCTTCACAGGAAATGGCTGCCCACTGTGGTGGTGTTGTAAGAAATGTTGTTCAGGCACCTGTTGACTTATCAAATCCTGATTTAACCATTTTTGTTGAAGTCAGGGAAGATGATACTTATATTTTCCATGAAAAAATTAAAGGCCCTGGTGGTCTTCCATTAGGAACACAAGGTAAAGTTGTTGCACTTATATCTAGTGGAATAGATTCACCGGTTGCAGCTTATTTGATGATGAAAAGAGGTTGTGAAGTCATTGCACTTAACTGTGACAATGCACCATTCGCAGGTCCAAAAAGCACTGAAGTTTTCGAGTTATTAGTGGGTCAATTGAATAAGTATGCAAAAGGAGCTCCTATTAAAAAACGTGTTGTTCCATATGGTGAATACTTGCAGGCTGCTAAAGATCATGCTCCTGAAAAAATGACTTGTGTATTATGTAAATCTGGAATGTATCACATTGCAGAGAAATTAGCATTAAAGCTTGGGGCAGATGCTGTTGTAGATGGAAGTAGTGTGGGACAAGTTGCTTCACAAACTTTATCAAATATTTTAACTACAAGGTATGGCGTTGACATACCGGTTTTATCTCCATTGATTGGACTTGATAAAGAAGAGATTACTGAAATTGCTAAAAAAATTGGAACTTTCCAATATTCCAAAATCGATGATGGTGGATGTAAAGCAGTTCCAAAATATCCTGAAACTCATTCAGAGTTAGACCGTGTTCTTGAAGCTCGTAAAAAGATGAATCAGGATGAAGAAATTCAAAAAGCTTTTGACAATATTAGAAGACTTGATTAAGTTTTCTATTTTACTTTTTTTAAAACATTTTTTTAATGTAATTATTGTTATACATAATAATTAAATACTATATTTTATATAAATAACAAATGAATAGTAAATAATAATTTACTAATCGAGGTTATTAAAATGAAAACTACTGTTAGTGTAATTAAAGCTGATATTGGAAGTGTGTCTGGACATTGTGTCGCACACCCAGAATTAATTGATATCTGTGATGAAGTTTTAAACGAAGCTTTAGAAGCAGGAATCATAAAAGATTACTACATCTCCCGTTGTGGAGACGACATTGACTTAATCATGACCCACGATAAAGGGGAAGAAAACGAAGAAGTTCACAAAACTGCATACAACGCATTCATGAAAGCTACTGAAAGAGCACGTGAATTAAAATTATATGGTGCAGGTCAAGACTTATTATCTGATACTTTCTCTGGAAACATCAAAGGTATGGGTCCTGGTGTAGCAGAAATTGAATTTGAAGAAAGACCATCTGATCCAGTACTCATCTTCTGCTGTGACAAAACTGAACCAGGTGCATTCAACTTACCTATATTTAGAATCTTTGCAGACCCATTCAACACTGCTGGTCTTGTAATCGACCCTAAATTACACGATGGATTTAAATTTGAAGTATTCGATGTAATCGAACACAAAAAAGTTATCTTAAACTGTCCTGAAGAAATGTACGATTTACTCGCATTAATCGGTTCCACTGGTAGATACGTAATTAAAAGAGTATGGAAGAAAAATGGGGAAATCGCAGCTGCAGTAAGTACTGAAAGATTAAACTTAATGGCTGGTGAATACGTAGGTAAAGACGACCCAGTATGTATTGTAAGAGCACAATCTGGTTTCCCTGCTAACGGTGAATGTGTTGACCCATTTGCATTCCCACACATCGTAAGTGGATGGATGAGAGGATCCCACAATGGTCCTATGATGCCTGTTTCAGAACATGAAGCAAACCCAATCAGATTTGACGGACCTCCTAGAGTAGTAGGTTTAGGTTTCCAAGTAGCTAACGGTGAATTAATTGGTCCTGTAGATTTATTTGATGACCCTGCATTTGACCCTACCCGTGAACAAGCTGCTAAAATTGCAACTTACCTCAGAAGACACGGTCCATTCGAACCTCACAGATTACCTGCTGAAGAAATGGAATATACTTCATTACCTGGTGTAATGGCAAAACTCGAAGATAGATTCGAAGATATGGAATAAATTTAAGGGATTTTAATTAATCTCTGCTTTTTTTTACTTTTTTTATATTATTGTAAATCAAATACTTTATTTTTAAGCTGCAGATGGTAAATGGGGACGGTTTTTTTATTAAATGGTGGAATTTAATTGATTTTTTGTTTAAATTAAACCATGAATCATTCTAAGAGCATCTAATAATCCATGACTATATTCGATACATCCAAATGCTGTACGCATATCTTTTTTCTTTTCA